>JAVHOA010000088.1:0-17644 GCA_036169815.1 Sulfurimonadaceae bacterium | reverse complement strand
CAAAGTCAGTCACAAAGTCAGTCACAAAGTCAGTTTTAAAGATTTTCTGGTGCAAAAAGGAGAGAAAATTCTCTTTTTTACGGAATACAAAACTATCACGAAGGCTTTAGAGATTCTTGATGGAGATGCCCCGCAAACTAGAGAAGATGCAAAGCAAAAATATGACGCATATGTCAAAGCTGGTCAAATCGAGTTTGTAACTTTTCATCAAAGTTATGGATACATACTACCCCAGAAAAACTAAACAACATTTTCCAAATCTCTATATTATTGGCACGATTTTTTGATTATTCTGAATTTATGGGAGGAAGTAATGCAAACAATGAATCTAAAAATTGATGATAGTTTTTTCCACATTTTAAAGCTATGATAGAGAGTTTGTGAAGGATCATAAAGTTGAAATCGTAGAGGATGAATATGACTTGAATTGGCGTGATTATGAAAACAGCTATCCGCAAACTATTGCAGTAGGATTTTCAAAAGTCAAACCAAACCGCCAGATGAAAGAGTATGAACAAGTTCTTTTATGGTGTAAAACATTTTTGCTTGAAAATACATTTTCGCTATATAAAGGCAAGGAGATAGCATTTGCGCTGCTCTTTGATATGAACTTGCTTTTTGAGAGTTATGTAGGAGCCTATCTTAAGCACAAAGGCTACCATGTGAGCTTGCAAGACAAAGGAAAACATCTTAGTGACATCTACCAACTTTTTGCATATGGGAAAAAGTATAAAAATGAGGAGTTGTATCTAATCTATCCACGAGATGGAGAGAAACAGCAAAATTTTGAGTACAAATATGAAGAGGAGTTGTGCTTACATGTAAGCTATTTTGACGTGTTAGTAGATTGGAGAGAGTCTGCTATAAAAAGCGAATTAACCGCTTTTTACAACACGAAAAGCGACAGCGTTTTCGAGAATGAGTCCATTTTTATAGGTACATGCAATAAGCCCATTGCAAGGTGAGAGGATTTTGTGGATCACTTCTCCTTCAAGCGCATGGATGACTTTGCCTATTATCTCATCTTTTTTTACGTATGAACCGATATCTTTTGTCGGAATAAAAATGCCGCTTTTTTCTGTTTGAATCACTTCAACATCTGCATTTTTAACAATGGTTGATTCATAGCCGCTGAGCACTTTATAATCAATAATTCCAGATTTCCCCAAAAAACTGATAATGCCATCAAACACTTCGTTGGAAGTGTGAAGCGCCACATTTAAGTCACTTGGACAGACGATGGAGTATGCCGAAGTGCCCCAAAGTTGCCAATTGTACTGTAAAGAAACTGTATCGGTTGGTTTGAGCGCTTTATGGTGGATGAGTCGGTAGCCAAACATTTTTGCTGCGTCAATATTTTCATAACCAGACTCAAAAAGCTTGATGTAAGGCATACATGTAGAGACACCTTCTCTCGTTTCTAAAATGATACCATGCGTGTAGCCTTGGAGTGCATCAAAAAGTTTTTTCGCGATTCTTTGCGTTGTTTCACCCTCGCCATAACCTGGAAACATCATATTGAGATCTGTCTTATCTAAAGGCCAAAAACGTTCATTAATGTTGAGTGCATAATGATTGACTGATGGAATAATTAAGATATTACCTCGAATTCTTGTTGCATCCTCAAGCGTATTTTTTAAAAAATCAACAATTTTTGAAGCTGTATAAAGTGGTAAAATCGTTTTACCCTCCATCGCACCAACGATGGCAATACTTGGAGCTGTGGGATCACAGCCTTCAAAAAGATAGCCCTCAACAAGAAGTGGGGAGCGATTGAGTGAATCGATTTTTAGGATTTCAATTTTTTTCATCATTCTCTCCAAAAATTCTAGCGATTAAAGAACCCTCATACACAACAGGAAACTCTCTAAGTGTAAAAAGTATGCCACCACTTGGCGCTTCAAGCGTATCTTTGACCACTCCACTGAGGGGATCGACAATTGTCCCGATGATATCCCCTTTTTTGATGATTGCGCAGTGCTTGATGGACTGGACAAAAAGGCCAGCTGATGGTGAGTTGATATAAAAAACATCTCCAACTTCAGACGAAAATGGCTCTCTTTGTTCAAAGACTGCATCGGTTTTGATAATCCCCTCTGATTGCATCAGATTGAGGATTCCGCTTAAAAGCTGTTGCCCATACACTTGCGTGAGCGTCATACCAACACCCATCTCAACGACTAAAGTTTTTGTTCCCATTTCATTCATAGTGTGTGAAAAAGTTGCTTCTAGAACAGTGACCGCATCGTGAATCCATATGAAATCACAGTTGAGTTTTTTTGCCAGCGGAAGGGTAGAAGGTGAAAACTCTTTGTTAATACGAATTTGTGGAATCTCTTTTAAAAAGATATTGGATGAGTGGATATCAATGGCGATATCGCTCCCTTTGACATCCATAGCAAGTGCATGGACTAATTGACCTGGGAGAAAATCACGTTTATTTCCTGGAAAAGCACGGTTGAGATCCACTTCATAAATAGGAAATCCACGCGTGATGGTATCGATACCCAAAGCATTGACCGCTGGGTAAAGGTCTATCGTGCCACAAATGGCATCTGGATTTTCTTGGAGCCATTTGGAGAGCAGGTAGATAACATACTGCCCCTCAAGCTCATCGCCGTGTGTGCCACTGACGATACTGATACGCTTTGCATCTGCCTTTTTTTCTTTTGGCTCATAGCGCCCACGTTTAATACTTAAAATCTCCCCAACTGGGAGTTGAGAAGAAAAAATTTCTGTTGTCTGCATGTTAGTCTATTATGATACTTTCTATTTTTTTGTATATTGTACTCATTGTTTGCGATGCGTCGCCACTTTGCGTTTGGGATTGTACACTATTTGTACTTTCTGTGCCCGCGAGAATATCCAAAATCGCATGGATTTCATGGACAATTGTTTGAGAATGCTCATCTTGGCTATGAAAACGGAAGTAAAAGTCAGCCTCTTCGACAAGTTTTCCAAGTTTTACAAAATAGTCATTGTTTTGCTTGTGTTCGCGTTTTGCAAACTCGCCCCAAATCTCACTTATGAGTGACTGGGCATTGTCGATGAGTTTGTAGTCTATTTGAATATGATTTTTGGTACTACTTTGAAAGAGCGCATGCAAAGCGATAATCTCTCCAAAAGAGGGATTATTGAGATGGTTACGGCTGATGATGGCATTTTCTCGAGCAAGCCCTGAGAGCGTAATCATATTTGAGCTGTGTTCGCCTGTGAGAGCTACTTCTAAAAAGTCTAGTGCAGAGTTATAAGAAAGGTCTATGCCAAAACTTTTATAGAGTTTTACTCCAGCCTCTTTATCAACATCAATAATATCATCATACGCTAAAATCACTCTATAAAGCGTTGCTTCGATGCGCTGCATGTATCTTCCAAGCCAGTAGAGATTTGTGGCTACATTTGCTGTGATTATTTGTCCCATTTTATAACTCCATTACCCAAGTATCTTTAAAACCACCGCCTTGAGAAGAGTTTACAAGGTAGTTTCCAGCTTCAAGTGCATAGCGCGTGAGTCCACACTGCCACACTTTTATATCTTCACCCATCACAACATACGCTCTAAAATCTGCTTTTCTTGCACTCAGTTCTTGATTTAAATAGCACTGTTCATCATAAAACTCTATGAGCTCTTGCGCAATAAAACGTCTTGGATTAGCTTTGATAATGGCTTTGAGATCATCAAGCTGGAGTTTTGTCATTGTGTGACCAAAGAGAACTCCATACCCACCCGCTTCTGCAACATCTTTGATAACAAGTTTTTCTATGTTATTGAAAATATACTCTTTATCCTCTGCAAAATATGGGAGATACGTTGGTGCATTTTTCAAAATTGGTTCTTCACCAAGATAGTATTGAATCATTTTTGGTACAAAATAGTAGATTCCTTTATCATCAGCAACCCCGTTTCCAACCGCGTTCATCAGTGCAACATTGCCCGCCAAATAGGCTTCAACAAGACCTGGAACTCCGATGAGACTCTCTGGATTGAAAAATTTTGGGTCAATAAACTCATCATCAAGTCGGCGATAAACTGCACCTACACGAATCAGTTTTCCATTGTAGTTTTTAAAATAAAGTTTTTTATCTTGTACGACGAGTTCATGGGCGCGCACAAGCTGTGCATCCATTTTTTTTGCAAGATAGCTATGCTCATAGTACGCAGCATTAAAGCGTCCGGGAGTCAAAACAACATTGATACCACCGCAATTGACGTAATTCATAGCGTTTGCGATGTAGCTTGGATACTGTTTGATAGGCTCTATTTTGAGTTGTTCAAAAAAATCTGGATAAATTTTTCGGTACGTGTCTCGGATAGAAAGTGGATAGGAAGCACCACTTGGCACTCGCAAGTTATCTTCTAAAATAACCCATTCGTCATTGACTGTGTCTTTGACTAAGTCGATTCCATTGATATGGGTGCGTATTTTTTTTGATGGAGAAAAGCCGACAAACTCTTTTAAATAGCCCTTAGCCTGTTCTACAAACTCTTGAGGCACGATGCCCTCTTTGACAATCTTTGCATCAGTGTAGAGGTCTTCTAAAAAGAGATTGAGCGCATGGACGCGCTGTTGGAGCCCTTTTTCTATTTTGTTAAATTCCTCTTTGGAAATAATACGGGGAATAACATCAAAAGGGAGCGATCTTTCGATAAAGTTTCCATCCTTATATAGGTTGAAGTTGATGGCAAACTTATCCATATAAGTTTGAAACTCTTTGATTTTTTTTATATCCTGTTTTGCGAAAATTTCCCAAAACTTTTGGTGAAGCTCCGTCTCTTTTTCTAACAAATAACACCTCCATAAGTAACAGTATGTAAAGAATTTTACCACTTTGACTCATTGTAGTGAAAGAAATCTTGTTTAAATATTAATCACACTTTAAAATCAAAGAGATTTTACAAACTGTTTAAATAGGTCTCCTCGTTGTGCATAAGAGGTGAATTGATCCAAGCTTGCAGCTGCTGGTGAGAGGAGGGCGACTTCATCTTTTTTTAACTCTTTATCTATATCTTTTACTGCATTTTCTAAAGTTTGACAGCCCTTACATGTAAGCCCAAAATCTTGTGCAAGTTGAATCAGTTTTTGTTCATTTGAACCGATGGCGTAGATGCTAAGATTTAAGGGCTTCATAAACTCAAAAAGTTGTGTTAAATCAACTCCTTTGTCATCGCCACCGAGGATAAGATGAATAGTTTGCTTATGATAGCGTTTGAGCGCACCGATGGTTGCATCGAGATTTGTAGCTTTTGTGTCATTGACCCAAAGTCTGCCTTTTGCGTCGTGTAACTCCTCTTGGCGGTGTGGGTCGATGGTAAAAGCGTTAATTCCCTCATAATCTACTGTATTGAAAAGAATCTTTTTGATGAGCAAGGCAAGGAGTGCATCAAGTAAAAAGACACCCTTGAATTTAATCTTTGCAAGATCAATGTCAAATCTTTTTGCAAGATCATTTTCATCTTCGTAGAAGATTACACTTGCCTTACATGTAAGCTCTCCTTGGTGCGTGAGTGCTTCTTCGTATGCTTTTGGAATGAGTGCTATCTCTTTATCTTGCATCATTTTTACGGGTTTGAGCTTGTCATCGATATAACCTTGCATATCTCCATGCCATGAAAGATGGTCAGGCGAGAGCGGAAGCAAAACATAAAGATTTGGTTTTGCTTTGTTGGTGTAGTGGAGCGTAAAACTGCTTGTTTCCAAAACCCAAATAGGGGCTTTTTGATCCATTTTACCTAAAGGTACACCGATATTTCCACCCTCTACGCTTCCATGGCTAGCAAGTAAATATTGCGTCATCTGTGTCGTTGTGGTTTTTCCATTTGTTCCGCTAATCCACACCGAAAATGGCATTACATCTGCAAAATAATCATATTCACTGATAAGATTTTGCGCTTTTTGAATGAGCGCATTGTATGGAGGAATACCGGGTGATGTAATCTCTACGCTAGAAGAAAGAGGATTAAATGCACTTGCAGGGAATACTTGAAAACCGTTTTCATCTACAAAAGCTTCACTGACTTTGTCATCATAAAAAAGAGGATTCTTTACATGTGAAGCAAGGGCTTTTGTGGTGCCCCCATATCCAAAAAGAGAAGTAGTGCCCATCTTAACGAATCTTGAGTGTGATCATAGCGATGAGGTTTGAGATGATGGCAATCAACCAAAATCTCACAATAATCTTATTTTCTGCCCATTTTTTCATCTCAAAGTGATGATGGATTGGCGCCATTAAAAAAATACGTTTTTTCCTAATCTTATAACTCCCCACCTGCAAGATAACCGAGAGTGTCTCAATAACAAAGATAAGACCGATAAGAAGTAGTAAGATTTCAACTTTTGAGATGATAGCCATATAAGCGATGAACGCGCCCAAGGTAAGTGAACCGCTATCGCCCATAAACACCTCTGCGGGATGGCAGTTGAACCATAAAAATCCCACAAGTGCACCGATGAGTGCTGCGGAGATAATGACAACTTCACCAACATTAAAGTGCGGGATCAAAAGGTAATTGGTAAAGATAACGTTTCCTGTCGCATACACAATGAAGCTGAGTGAAGAGAGCGCTGCAATGGAGGGAACAGTTGCAAGTCCATCAAGTCCATCGGTAAGATTGACAGCATTGGAAGTTGCAACCATAACGAGCATCCAAAAAAGAATGGAAAAAATTCCCATATTAATAAGAGGCGCTTTTAAAAATGGCAAGTATAAATCTGTGTCAAACTCTACAAAATAAAATAAAAAGAGTGCAACTCCGCCCGCACTGATAAGCTGTGCAAAGAGTTTCGCTCTTGGTGTAAGACCTGCGCTATTTGTTTTGTGTCTGATTTTTGCCATATCATCTTGAAAACCGATGAGTGCAAAAGTGATAATAGTTGCAAGCGCACCGACAACATAAATATTTGTAAGATTAACAGTTAAAAGAGAGGCAAGCAGGGTCGCTAAGATGAAAACCATCCCGCCCATTGTTGGCGTTTTGCCTTTATGCTGATGCGCTTCTGGAGCCCATTCATAAATAGGTTGTACGCTAGAACTTTTTTTAGCCCATTTGATAAATCGAGGCATCAAAAAGAGTGTGAGTGTGAGCGCTAAAAAGAAAGCAATACCAGCACGAATGGTGATATATCCTAGAATGTTAAGATTAAAATGAAGATGAATCCAATACAGCAAGGCAAAATCCTAAATAAATTTCGAAACGAGATTATAGTATAATCGACCCAATCTTTTGTTGAAAAAATCTCTTATATGATGAGAAAAAAGGAGAACAATTGTCTAAAAAAGCTGTTTTGGTTATCACGGATGGGATTGGATATAGCGATAAAACGGAGTATAACGCTTTTTACAATGCCAAAAAACCGACGTATGACGCACTCTTTAAAAATGTACCACACTCCCTTATAGACACGTTTGGCTTAAGCGTCGGGCTTCCTCATGGACAGATGGGAAACTCTGAAGTTGGGCATATGACAATTGGAAGCGGGCGTGTTCTTTATCAAGACCTTGTGAAAATTTCACTTGCACTTAATGAGGATACTTTTGCTGATAATGAAGCATTTCAAACGCTACTTCAAAAGTCAAAAAGAGTCCATCTAATCGGACTTATGAGTGATGGTGGTGTGCATTCACATATTGATCATTTTATGGGAATCGCAGATATCGCTTCCGCACAAGATAAAGAGGTTTTTTTACACCTTATTACTGATGGACGCGATGTTTCTCCAACATCTGCAACACTCTATTTGCATCAAGTGCAAGCGCATATTGGTAAAAATGTCAAAATCGCAACGATTGGCGGACGCTTTTATGCAATGGATCGTGATAACCGTTGGGAAAGAGTCAAAGCAGGATACGATGCCATCGTACATGCAAGCCCTAAAACTGATTATAGCGTTGAAGATTATATTGAAAATTCCTACGCAAACAATAATACCGATGAGTTTATAGAACCTGTAGCATTTGACGGCTATGAAGGCTTTAAAGCGGGAGATAGTGTTTTGACTATCAACTTTAGAAGCGACAGAATGCGTGAATTGGTAAAAGCTATCGGAGAGCAAGATTTTGACGGCTTTGAAAAAAAACATATTGTTATCAATCTCGCAACCATTACAGAATATGATAAAAGCTTTCCCTATCCTGTGCTTTTTAAAAAAGATTCGCCAAAAAACACTTTAGCAGAAGTGATTGCTGCACAAGGACTACGCCAGTTACACACAGCAGAAACCGAAAAATATGCACATGTAACCTTCTTTTTAAATGGTGGCATCGATGAGCCGTGCGTCAATGAAACACGAGTTTTGATTCCAAGTCCAAATGTGCGCACCTATGATATGCAGCCGCAAATGAGTGCGCCTTCTGTCGGCGATGCCGTACTTGGAGCGATGGACGATGCGTATGATTTTATCGTTGTGAATTTTGCAAATGGCGATATGGTCGGGCATACTGGCGATTTTGACGCAGCTATAAAAGCCGTTGAAGCCGTTGATAGCGAACTTGGCCGTATTGTGGCTAAAGCAAAAGAGAAAGATTATGCTTTGGTTATTACCTCTGATCATGGAAATTGTGAAGAGATGAAAGACGCACGCGGCAATGTCTTGACAAATCATACAGTTGGAAAAGTCTGGTGCTTTGTTATGGCCGACGGCGTGAGCAAAGTTGAAACGGGCGGTCTAAACAACATCGCGCCGACAGTTTTAAAACTGATGGAGCTGGAGATCCCAGCTGAGATGGATCATAGTTTAATATAAATCGCATTGTTTGGCGCACTAGTGCGCTAGGCTCACTGCCGAAGTGAAACCTAGTGTTAACGTAGCTAAAGTGACTTTGTTGCTTTAGCGTACTACAATATAATGGTTCCCTTCATTTTATAAAATAAAATTAAGGAGAGAGAAGATGAAATTTAGTGGAAAAAATGTTTTAGTTACCGGAGCAAGTCGTGGCATCGGCGCAGAGATTGCAAAAGTTTTAGCAAGCTATGGCCTTAAAGTATGGATTAACTACAGAAGCGGAGCCGCACAAGCTGATGCCATTAAAGCGCAGATACAAGCAGATGGCGGGGTTGCTGCGGTGATTGGTTTTGATGTGAGTGATGAAGAGGCGTTTGTAGATGCGATTAAAACGATTGTGGATGCTGATGGAGAACTTGCGTATCTTGTCAATAACGCAGGGATTACCAATGATAAACTCGCACTCCGTATGAAAATTGAAGATTTTATGAGTGTCATCAATGCAAATCTTACCTCTGCATTTGTTGGGTGTAGAGAAGCGATGAAAGTGATGCGAAAGAAAAAATTTGGCTCAGTTGTTAATATCTCTTCTATTGTTGGAGAAACAGGCAATGGCGGACAAACAAACTACGCAGCAAGTAAAGGTGGTGTGATTGCGATGACAAAAAGCTTTGCTATTGAAGCTGCATCGAGCGGTATTCGCTATAACGCAATCACTCCCGGCTTCATTGCAACTGAAATGACGGATATTCTAAGTGAAGAGGTAAAAAGTTCCTTTACATCAAAAATTCCTATGGGACGTTTTGGAGATGCAAAAGAGGTTGCCCAAGCAACAGCATTTTTACTCTCAGATTATTCAAGCTACATCACAGGCGAGACACTTAAAGTTAATGGCGGAATGAATATGGCCTAGAGAATTTTAGCCTTACATGTAAGAGTGTTTTGAAGATTTTAAACTATTGCAATAAAGCGAGGATTTTTTATGACTGTTAAATATGCTGGCCCCAAAGCGCTGATTTCTCACACGGGAATCTGCTTTGATACAAATAAAGAGGACAAATTTGTTTATCTAAATATAGCGTTACAACTTATAGAAGCGCTCGATCACAGTTACATAGAAGATAAAACGTATAACTATACTTTGGAGAAAAATCTTTCAGAGAGCGAAATGATGAACATTCTAAAAAAAAGATGTTCCAATTTTGATGATTTAATAAATATTGCAGATCATGAAATGGAAGATCTCCTTGATGAGGATATGCAAAGAGCACATCAAAATAAAGTTGTTCAAGAAGATGAGCGAGAGGTTTTAGAAAATAATATCGCGCTTATGCACGACTATATGATTCAGCGTTCCATCAACAAAAAAGTTTATTACTGTGCCATAGCGCTTTTAGCCGATATCGCAGCAAAAGATCATATAGAGAACATTACTTTACCTATGAAACAAAACTATGCCCATGTATTGCACTCTTTGCAAGGCGCTTTAACCAAAGAGAAAAGACCAATTGATACAGAATTGAGTATTTACAAAAAAGAAAATAAGTTTTATGTAACATTAAAAGTTGCAAACTTACTTTAAAAATTCAGAAGAATTTACCATACTTTGGAGCAGAGAAATTTGCTTCGTATTACGAGCATGGTTAGTTTTTTAAGGTATATGTGTTACAATTTCAAGATTTTATACTTAAAAATAGGAGCTATCGATGGCATTAATCGATGATATTAAAGAGGTTGTTGTTGAACAACTAGGTGTTAACGCAGATGAAGTAAAAGAGGATTCTAAATTCGTTGAAGATTTAGGCGCAGATAGCCTAGATGTTGTTGAATTAGTTATGGCTCTTGAAGAGAAATTCGATATTGAAATTCCTGATGATGAAGCTGAAAAAATCCAAACTGTTAAAGATGTAATTAATTATATCGAAAGTAAATAATTTAATGATTGAGGCTAAAAACCTCGATCTTAAATGCTTTTAGAGATAGATTTATAAAAAAATATCTCTAAGAGTATTGTTAAATTCATATAGAAATAAAGTAGGAGACAAAAAGATGAGAAGAGTTGTAGTAACTGGTATTGGGATGATAAATTCACTCGGACATGACAAAGAGAGTTCGTTTAAAGCAATGTGTGATGGTGAATGTGGAATTGATACAATTACTATTTTTGATCCCGCTGATTATTCTGTAAAGATTGCTGGAGAAGTCAAGGGTTTTAATCCTGAAACTGTAATGGATGCAAAAGAGGTTAAAAAAGCGGATAGATTTATCCATTTAGGACTCAAAGCAGCTCAAGAAGCGATTGCAGATGCAAAACTTGGTGATGATATTGATCATGAGCGTTTTGGTGTTGCGGCAGCTTCAGGAATTGGTGGACTTCCATCAATCGAGAAAAACTCTATTATCATTGAAACAAAGGGACCACGTCGTATTTCCCCATTTTTTATCCCTTCTGCACTTGTAAATATGCTTGGCGGTTTTGTTTCAATTGCGCATAATTTAAAAGGTCCAAACCTTTCATCAGTTACTGCATGTGCTGCTGGCACGCATGCTATTGGTGAGGCTTGTAAAACAATTATTTGTAATGGTGCGGAACGTATGCTAGTTGTTGCTGCAGAATCAGCAATTACAGGTGCTGGTGTCGGCGGTTTTGCTGCTATGAAAGCGCTCTCTACAAGAAATGATGATCCAAAACACTCTTCTCGCCCGTTTGATAAGGATCGTGATGGTTTTGTTATGGGAGAAGGTTCAGGAGCACTTGTTTTAGAAGAATATGAAAGCGCAGTTGCTCGTGGTGCGCATATTTATGCTGAGATTATTGGATTTGGTGAGAGTGGCGATGCAAGTCATATTACAACACCAAGTTTAGATGGTCCACTTCGTGCCATGAAAGCTGCATATAAAATGGCAGGTTCACCAAAACTTGACTATGTCAATGCACATGGAACGAGCACGGCGATTAACGATAAAAATGAAACTATCGCGCTAAAAGAACTTCTTGGCGGTAAAGAAAATTGTCCTCCGATGAGTTCAATCAAGGGACAAATCGGTCACTGTCTTGGAGCAGCAGGCGGTATAGAAGCAGTTGTTTGTTTGATGGCAATGCGTGATGGAATTATTCCTCCGACTATCAACTATGAAATACCTGATGAAAATTGTGATCTTGATTATGTTCCAAACGTCGCACGTAGCGCAGAACTCAATATAGTTATGAGTAACTCATTTGGCTTTGGCGGAACAAATGGCGTTGTAATTTTTAAAAAAATCTAAGGACCATTTTTGGCAACATATCTTGATTTTGAACAAAAAATAAAACAGATACAAGAAGATATTCTAAGCGCAGAGATGCGCCGAGATAATCAAGCTGTAGCAATACTTCAAAAAGATCTCGACAAAGAGGTCGCAAAAACATATAAAAATCTTTCTCCATTTCAAAAACTACAACTCGCACGCCACCAAGATCGTCCCTATGCGCTTGATTATATTAATATTTTAATGCATGATGCTTATGAGATTCATGGAGATCGTCACTTTAGGGATGATCCGGCGATTATCTGCTATCTTGGGTACATTGGTGATGAGAAGGTGATGGTGATTGGTGAACAAAAAGGGCGCGGAACTAAAAATAAGTTAAAACGTAATTTTGGTATGCCACACCCAGAAGGATACCGCAAAGCGTTGCGTGCTGCACAGATGGCTGAAAAGTTTCATATTCCTGTTTTAATGCTCATAGACACTCCAGGTGCTTATCCTGGACTTGGCGCTGAGGAGAGAAACCAGAGTGAAGCGATTGCAAGAAATCTTCTTGAACTCTCAAAACTAGCAACTCAAACAGTTTCAGTTGTGATAGGCGAGGGCGGAAGCGGCGGCGCTTTAGCTATTGGAATTGCCGATAGACTTGCTATGATGCGCTACTCTATTTTTAGTGTTATTTCTCCAGAGGGATGTTCTGCTATTTTGTGGAATGATTCTACAAAAGTGGAAACAGCAACGAAAGCCTTAAGAATTACTAGTGAAGACCTCAAAGAATTACATCTTATTGATGACATTATTGATGAGCCACTTATTGGTGCACATCGTGATAAAGAGGGTGCAGCCAAAGCTTTAGGTGAATATTTCTTGACGCAGTTGCAACAGTTGCGTGCTCTAACAGATACCCAGAGAATGGAACAACGCTACACAAAACTTGTAAGCGTAGGCGAGTTTTCAGAGTAAAATTTTACTCTTACTCCTCTTCTTTACAAGCTAAAAGAGGGTCAAATTTTGGCCTTTTTAATCTTCTCTCATTTTTAGAAAAACTAATCAAATCTTCCGCTGTTTTTACATTTTCTCCCGTAAGTGTTAAGGTTTTTAAAAACAATCTTGTTGTTGTTATTGCATCTGAAAGGGCTCGGTGGTGGGTTGCTTCTTTGTATAAGTCTAAAAGCTCATTAAGATAGGAAAGTCCATATCTGTAAGATTCAATAGTTCTCTCAGAGAGGTTAATAGTACATAGGTGTCGATTGAGAAGAGGGCTTAAGCCTGTTTTTTCCATCATAGAAGAGACAAATTTAAAATCAAATTTTATATCATGCGCTACAAAAACACAATCCCCTAGAAAAAGTTTAAAATCTTGCATTACAGATTTGAGTGGAGGTGCATCTTTGGTGTCCTCAACTGAGATACCAGTGATTTGTGTAATATGCGAATTAATCTCCTCGCAATGCACTAAACTTTCAAAAGTAGCGAGTACCTTACCATTTAAAATCTTTACCGCTCCAATCTCGATAATCTGGTGCTTCTCTGTTTTAGACCCGTTTGTCTCAACATCAACGATGCAAAAGGGTGTGTTTTCAAGTGTGAGAAATTTGGTGGCATAGTAATATAATGAATTATATTTGACAATATCAAGCCCCTGTGCTCGCCAGAGTTCGAGCATAAAATCGATATCCTCATCTTTAAGTTGGGCTTTAAAACTCTCTTGTGAGAGTCCACATGTAGAGAGTTTCGATAAACTTTTTTTATCCAGTACGAAATCACCTAGCATTTTTTATAAACTCTCTTATTTTTTGGGGATCTTTGACCCCTTTATCTTTTTCAACGCCACTGCTCACATCGACTCCATAAAAACCATATTTTTTCAGTTCTGACACATTGTCTGCGTCCAATCCACCCGCCAAGATGATTTTGGAGCAATCAACACCATTGAACCATTCAACATTGAGACGTTTCCCACCGCCACCATAGGAGTGGCAGTAGGCATCAATGAGTCTATACTCATCACTAAATTTTAAAATATCCTCTTTTTTTTCTGCCCGAACTACTTTTATATGTGGTGTTTGAAGCAAATCATAAAACTCTTTGGATGCATCAAAATGGATTTGTGCAAGCGTTGCTCTTACATGTAAGCATATTGCATCGATAAAAGAAGCCTCTTCATTGACAAAAAGAGCAACTTTTTCAACAAATGGAGGTAACATTTGAATGATATTTTTTGCATTATTGGGATGAATATAGCGAGGAGACTCTTTATAAAATACAAATCCTAAAGCATGAGCACCCGCATCAATTGCACTCATTGCGTCTTCGTAAGAGGTAATACCGCAAATCTTTGTCCTCATACGTGCAGACTATCGATGGCTTTTTTGTAAGATGCATGGCCAAAAACATAACTTCCAGCGACGCAAACATCTACTCCAGCATCACGAAGAGCTTCAATATTGCTTTTTGTGACGCCACCATCAATCTCAATGAGACAGTTTGGATTGATTGCATCTCTGAGCTCTTTTAGGCGTGCAATTTTTTTGATGACATTTGGAATGAAACTTTGTCCACCAAAACCTGGATTAACACTCATGAGTAAAACCATATCAAGATCTTCTAAGATATACTCTATCGCTTCAGGCGGGGTATGTGGATTGAGCACGATTGCAGGTTTGATGCCAAGTGAGCGAATTTTTTGGATTAAACGATGGGGATGTTTCTCCTCTTCAATATGAAAAGAGATATATTCAGGTTTTAGGGGTGCAAAAAGTTCCACAAAAAATGTGTTATTTTGCACCATAAGATGGATATCTAAAGGTTTTGTAGCGGCTTTTGCGATTGCAGAGACGACAACGGGCCCAATAGTGAGATTTGGAACAAAATGTCCATCCATAACATCTACATGTACGAGGTCACAGCCCGCATCGCAGATGGCTTTTACATCTTTTGCGAGATTGCCAAAATCTGCTGAGAGAACACTTGGAGCTACAAGCATAAATCGCCCTTTTTATATTTTTTGAAATTTTATCAAAACTCTTTACTCTAAAAGCTTATAGTGCATTTTTATGGCTATCTTGTTAGAAAAAAGGTGAAATTATCATCATTAAAACTCATATCTACTTGCACACCTTTTTTTGTAGAAGCGACCTCGAGTAGGCTTTGGGCAGTTTCATAAGTTCTTGGAAGGGTGATATCAACGCTAATGAGTTTTTCTGCTAAGAGTGTTTTTGTGCGTCCACCAATGATATTGACAAACTCTGCAAGCGCATCGAGGATTTGATTTTGGTCTTCTGTTTCCTCTCCAATCAGCAGGGCACAACTTTTTTTTGCAACCTCTTGTGGAAATATTAAAATAATCATTCCATCCATATCCCCATAAAATCCAATTGAACTTGCCATCTTTTCACTAATATTTTCAATACTAAGCGTTTGCATATTTGCAGATTTTTTGACAGCCTTCGCATTGGTCATCATCTCGATAGTTGCAACTGTGGCATCGATAAAATCTGGAAGTTCTTGCACAATAGTTTTTGTGAGCGTTCGCTTGTTTTTTGCAGCAGCAACACAGCTTCCGCCCAACTCTTCCAAGAGTTCCTTATCTTGTAAAATATCATCCATATCATTAAAAAACATCATACCAGCATCTTCAAGTTCCTCTTTAAATGCAAGCGGAGTTTTTTCAAACGTCATCCCAACAAAAGAGATTGTAGCGTTGTACTCCGCAGCAGCAGAGCAGAGTTTTGACAAAAAGTTTACAGCATGAACATTCATGGAGATTACTTTATAAGCATCAAAGATGAAGAGGCGAAAGCCGACATTGAGTGAATTTGTATGGTAAGCGATATTAAAAGTATTGCCAATCTCCGCATCTAAAAATCCAGAAACTGTATAGATAATTGCATTTCCAGTGACGCGAGTAGCGACTTTTTGGCCCATAAGTCCAAGGCGAGAGTTTTCAATAATCTCATAATAGGCATCTTGGTGCATAGCCTTTTCATCAAAATCCTCTTTTGTTTGTGCAACTACAGGATTGTGTCCATGATCATACAGCTCAATCGCCATAGCGGAGCGTTGAGAGGGATCGGAACTATACAAAAGAACAATTTTATCTTTTACAACAAAGTTAGAGGCAAAAAGCTCTGCAATTCTTGAGTTTTTAAAGAGAGAAAAGGAAAGATTGTCTGCATAGTAGGTCATAATTGCATCATATTTTTTTCTATCATAATCGCAAATTCCAATGCTAACATGGTTCTTTGTACGCATACGAAGTAGGAGTTTTACAAAAACATCGATGCCGTTAAAGTTGAAAAAAATCACTTTTTTGAGCGAGACAAGGAGCATATCGACTTTTAATTGTTCTGTGGCTTTGATATCTTCGAGCGTAAGAAATAAGGGCGCGTTGTTGCCATCTAAAAAGCCTTGAGGGTAAAATATCCCTATTCCATCTTTTACAACTGCTCTCATGCTTGTCCTTCTATGAGTTGCATAAAATCTTCATAAATATCCATGACATATTCGACATTAAACTCTATAAAGTCGTTGAGTCCTGCTTCAACGAACTGCGGTTTTGAAAGTTCATAAAAGAGTAAAAGGTGCATCCATTTGCCAAGATTGTTGAGCTTTTCATCCACAACAGCTCTGCTTCCTGAAGATGCTAATAGAATGGTTGCAACAGCCTCTGGCATCTGCCAAGTTTTGGCGATATATTTTGATATATCAAAGAGGTCTAGTTTGGTGAGTCGTTTGAGTATAGTGTTATAATCTAAATTTTTAGCACCTCGCAACAGTCTGACATCCTCAATATTTTCTTTAAAAAGAGCTTCGCAGATAATAATACTAGCAGGTAAAAGTGAGATAGCGCTCCCTATATCTTTGTCATCTATTTTCAGATGTGTCAGAATATCATGCCAGTGCTTACTTAAATTGGCTTGTAGCTCATAAAAAAGCTGCTGATTCATAGAAAATAAAACCCACTTTTTTGGTGAGAGTAAAGAGAGCATATAATTGTAAAGGGACTGCTTTGCGAGAGTTACACCTAAAATAGAGAAGATTTGTGGAAGTTCATTGATTTCATTTCTAAAGCCATAAATAGGTTTATTGACCAAATCTCTTAAGTAGGTTTTGAGCGCCAAGTCCTCTTGTGCTATTTTGGCGGCTTTGGTGAGCTCCCCAGCATTTACATAGGAGATAGTTTGGTTTAAAATATCAGGTGTAGGAGGAATCTTTTTGATATATTCTTTGATATCTTCAGGCGTAATCATGAGCGTTCCAATCTTGTTTTGTATGGCTTCATTCTATCGCTTTTGGGTTTAATTGATAATTAAAAGAAATTGGATGTTTTCTTAAGTTGCACTTTTGTTTTGGTTGGATATAATTCGCAACTTAAATTTTTGTACAAGGGAGCCTAGATATGGCAAGAAGATGCGCTATCAGTGGCAAAGGCCCAATGAGTGGAAATAATGTTTCTCATGCAAAAAACAGAACTAAACGTCGTTTTTTACCAAACTTGAGAGTTGTTCGTGTTACATTAGAAGATGGAACAACGAAAAAAATTAAAATTTCTGCAAAAGAGCTTCGCACACTAAAGAAAAACTCATAGTTTTTCGGAGTTAAAACTCCAATCACGTAAAACTCTGCAAGGGGTTTTACATCTACATGTAACAATTCCACAAACTAATTATTAT
>JAVHOA010000087.1:0-10483 GCA_036169815.1 Sulfurimonadaceae bacterium | reverse complement strand
TAAAATCCCCTCTGTTGATTTTTTCTAAGACCTCAAAGCAATGTTCTTCATCAATTTTGAACTCATCATCTACTTTTTGCACTTGAAATTTAGTAATGAGATCACTCTTTAGCGAGTTCATAACTATCATAAATTGCTCAAACTTGCTATCTTCTATTTCCAAAAGCACTGTTTTCATATCATCCTCCTTGAACGGGTTATAGTTACTTATTATACTCTCAAATCGCCTTTACAAAAGGTTAACTTTAGAATTTAGCAAAAAAGTTAGAACAGATTTATCGATAAAAAATCGATATAATCACGAAAAATTTGGAAGTACTAAGAGTTGGAAAATGAACTTTAGATATATCGGAAAAACGGGGCTTCGAGTGAGTCCTATTTGTTTGGGAACGATGACATTTGGGTCGCAATGCGATGAAAAAGAAGCGTTTAAAATTATGGATAAAGCCTACGACGCAGGTGTAAATTTTTTTGACACCGCAGAGCTTTACCCTGTGCCACCTACAAAAGAGAGTGCGGGTATTACAGAAGAGATGGTTGGACGATGGCTGAAGACAAAGCCTCGCGATAGCGTCATTTTGGCAAGCAAAGTCGCAGGCGCTGCAAATGGCTGGTTTGTGCCACCAATCCGTCATGGATATACGGCGATTGATCGTTTTCATATTGAGCGTGCTATTGAGGGTTCACTCAAACGTCTTGGTACGGATTATATTGATCTCTATCAGATGCACTGGCCTGATACTGTGGTGCCCATCGAGGAATCATTGCGTGCTTTTGATGCTTTAGTACAAAGTGGAAAAGTGCGCTATATCGGGACTTCAAACGACACAGCATACGGTACATGTAAGGCTTTAATGAGTTCAAAATATGAAAAACTCGCACGCTTTGAATCGATTCAAAATAACTTTTCTCTTTTAAATAGAAGGTTTTTAGATGAGCTCTCGGTGCTTTGTAGAAATGAAAACATCTCTTTGCTTCCCTACTCACCACTTGGCGGTGGCGTGTTGAGTGGAAAATATAACCAAGCCAAAAATGGCGAGGGAAGATTTTTTGAGTATGTTCACTCTACAAATGCACGCCAAAGGCTTATGGCGCAGAGATTTATGAATGACAAAACACTTGCCTCCACGCAAAAATATCTCAAAATTGCCCACGATGCAGGACTTGATCCCGTGACAATGGCGACTGCGTGGTCAAAACAGTTTGATTTTGTTGCTTCAACCATTATTGGTGCGACAAAAGCAGAGCAGCTCGATGCAAGTCTGGCGGCGATGGATCTCGTTTTGAGCGATGAAGTGCTCAGTGCATGCGACAAAGTGCATGATGAAATCCTCTATCCAATGGGCTGATGGCGTGAAGATAGCTCTTTTCATCATCGTTTTTTTCTTGGCAGGATGCAGTGTCAAAAACTATGAGATGAATGTTGCAAAACTCATCGTTATCAAATCTCCACAGATTAAATATGGCGATTTGGGCTACATCCGTGGGCAGGGAAATTCCATCAAAGTTGAGCTTTATGAGATGGGAAATGTTGTAAAAAGTATAGAGATTAACCAGCTTATTTGCGTAGATGATGGGTGTATGCTCAAAACTGTTTTCAATCAAAAATATCTCAACAGCAGCTATCCCGCGGATACTTTGGAAAATGTCATACTCTCTCATGCAATCTATAATGGAAAAAATTTGAGAAAATTGTATGATGGATATGTGCAAAATATCAAAGATGAAAATGTAGATATTTCCTATGAGGTTACAAGCAAGGAAACGCGCTTTAAAGACAGCAAAAATGGTATTTTGCTAAAAATAACTTCACCCCAAGAAGAATAGATTTTTTGTATGAATTAGTGTAGCCAAACCAGTATTATTATAACGTGGTCTCCCCACCAGGAATCGAACCTGGAGCTATCCCTTAGGAGGGGACTGCTTTATCCTGTTAAGCGATGAGGAGGGAAAAGAAGAAGTGAGATTTTACCATTTACAACTCTAAAAGTACAGTGTCGCGTTTTGTGACATCGACCCGCTTACATGCAGACTCAAACGCACCGCCCTCGCCCACTAAAATACACCGATGTTTTGCCCTTGTGATAGCCGTGTAGATGAGCTTTGTGTTGTGCATGATGTAGTGTGAAAAGCTCATGGGAATTACGACGATGTCATACTCCATCCCTTGCACTTTGTGGATGGTAAGCGCATAAGAGAGCATCAAGTGGCTTTTGAGCTGTTCATATTCATACAGTACAACCAAATCCTCATTGGGATAGTACACATACGCCTGTTCCTCATCCTCATCTATACGAAACAGCAAGCCACTCATTCCGTTAAACACTCTTCTCTCTTTGGCCTCTTCTCTCTCTTTAAAATCCTCAGCGCTCCATGAAGTCATATTTTCGTTTTTAATATGCACGACTTTATCCATCAAACGGAACTCTTTGCCACCTTTGCGGACGACTTTTTTAGGGCTTGGGTTGAAATATTCTTGTAACAGTTTGTTGAGATTGTCAGTGCCAAGTGTGCCCCCTTTCATCGGTGTAATCACTTGAAAATAGTTAAGATACGAGGCTATCTCTCTGTTTTTTAAACGTAAGCGCGCTTTTTCTATGACTTTGACAACTTCATGCATAATGGTGGCCAAAATATCCGCCGAATTCTCTTCACGAAGCTTTGAAAATTCTGTTTGTGAAAGAGAGTTTTTCATGCCATAATAGTTTGCAATGGAAACATCAATAAACTCAAAGTCATCATACTTTTGCGTGTATTGTGGCACGATGGCTTGGCGAATATCATTGGCAATAAGCGTAATCGCCTGCTCCTCACTCTGGCGGTAGATGCGCGTAAGCTTGATAATGGGCGCAATGCAAAGCGTGAGTGAGTCGCTCAAAACATTTCCAGCCCCAATAGGTGGCAACTGCGCATCATCTCCAACAATGATAAGCACACACTCCTTTTTGACTTTTGCGATAAGTCGCGCAAAGAGTGTGGAGTTAATCATCGAGGCTTCATCAATAAGGAGCACAGAAAATGGAAATTCATCACGATCCTCATAGCGTACTAAAAGCGACTGAATTGTCGCGCTTTCAAACCCCGTCGTATCGGCGATACGTTGGGATGCAATCCCGCTGAGTGCACAGGTCATAATCTCTTTATGTCTCCCATGTAGGAGATTTAGTATGGTTCGCGACGTGGTACTTTTGCCCGTTCCAGCATATCCGACAAGAAAAAGCATCCCCGCGCCATTGTTGATAATCTCTACGGCTTGGCGCTGTTGCTCGCCGAGTTGCAGATCGCTTTGTTGCAAGAACGCATCTAAATCTGTTTTTATCATTCCAAAATCGACTTTTGCTCTTGCTCTAAAGTCATCATACAAAAACTTTTCCGCATCATAAAGTCGTGCGGGAGAAACGCGCTCATTTTTCATCAAAACGATACTTTGCTCTGCAACCCGTTCGATAAGCGCTGCTTCGTAGAGATTTTGTTTCTCACTAAAATCTAAAAGCTCATCAAGCAAAGTAAAAAGCACTCGCTTCTCAACACAGCTGTTGCCCTGCTGTTCACAGTAGTTTAAAAGCGCATAATCCATCGCCGCACTGATGCGGTTGTCGGCCTCTGGCGCAACGCCTATTTTAAGTGCCAACTCATCGGCGCGCTTAAAACCAATGCCACTGATATTGGTCAAAATATAGGGATTGTCTTTGATCCTCTTGGATGGTTCTTGCACATCTTTCATTGCCGTTGCAATCATTGTAAGCAGCACGGGCGTGACATCATAAGGGCTTAAAAACTCGCCCAGCTCGCGCATGGAGCGAAACTTTTTCCATGAATCTTGGATTTTTTTGAGACGCTTCTCTTTGATACCACTAAACTCTAAAAGCCGCTCAATATCATGATCGAGAATCTCGATAAGCCCTGCTTCTCCAAACTTTTCTATAAGCTCAGCAGAGAGTTTTTTGGTAAACCCTTTGACGATACGATTTAAGAAGAAAAAAAGCTCATTTTGATTGACACGAAGCGATTCAAATTTAAAAGTTTTTCCATATTTTTTGTGCGCTTCCCACTCGCCTTTGAGTGTAATAGCCGCATCTTTGAGGTTAGAAACATCGCTTTCGTAGTAGCTTCCGCTCACCCGCTCTCCTGTTTTCAAACGGGCAATAAAAAATCCATCATCTTCAAAAAGAATCGCTTCAATCTGTCCTATCAGTGTCACAATAGTTCCTTTATGCACCCGAGTGCTTTTCTTGTCAGAGCCGATATATGAGCGTTTTCAAGCAAATGAAGATCATACCAAAGCATTGCACCTTCCTCTATTTGCGTATGATAAAGCCTTACATGTAAGCGATATTTGGTGTAGGAGTGTTTAAACTGCGCTATAAAATCATCTTCGATGGGTTCAATACTCGGCAATTCCAGCAGACCTTTGTACATTGGTCCTTTGGAAATTTTGAGGGCGATTTTTCCCTCTTTTGTTGCCACGCCGTAAAAAAGTTCCATCGCCTCATACACTGTTTTTCTCTTTTGTGTATAGAGTTCTGGCTCATTTTTGCCCTTACATGTAAGGCTTAGCGGACACTCTTGGCATTTTGGATTTTGCGGCAAACAAACAAGCGCACCCAAATCCATCAAAGCTTGATTGTGCAAAGTTGGTTGCGAAGCGCTCACAAACTGCTCTGCTTTGCTCCAAACACTCTGCATGCTTTGCCCAAGCAATCCAAAATGGCGTTTAATAACACGCTCGATGTTGGTATCGACCACCGCTACTTTTTGATGATAGGCAAAACTACAAATCGCACTTGCAGTGTAGCGCCCAATTCCAGGAAGTTTTATAAGTTCTTGATGTGAAGTTGCAAAACCATGCGGTTTTGTTCCAAGGGGCACTTTACATGTAAGCTTTGCCGTTGCATGCAAATTGCGTGCGCGCGAATAGTACCCAAGCCCACTCCAAGCAGCTAAAACCTCTTCCTCTAAGGCATTTGCAAGTGATTGGAATGTAGGAAATTTCGCCAAGAACTGCGGATAATACTCCTCCATCACTCTTTTTACCTGCGTTTGTTGGAGCATGATTTCACTCACATAAATATGGTACACATCGTCGGTGTTTCGCCATGGAAGAGAGTGGCGACCATCTTTTTCGTACCATTTTAAAAGAGCGTTATGTAATTTCTGCAAAACTATCTATTGTTCCAAATCTAATAAGATTTTAAGTAAATTTGATTTTTCACATAGCTGTTATTTAACCAAAAACTATGTTTTGTATAGTCTCCCAAAGAAGTAACTTTATCTTTGACTGGTAAACGAAACGTATCATCACTATTGCTCGCATGTGGTCTTACATGTGAGACTGTGTTGTATTCTTTATTTGGAAAGTTTGTACACCTAATCTTCTTACCACTTTTATTGACTTTTATATCTTTAACTATATCTCCATTTTCAATAATCTCTTTTGTTCTTGTCCATACTTTTTGGACTTCCAAAATATCTTTATAGGGCATATTCCAAAATTGGACTTTTTTCAATATCAACTCTTTTTTTTCAAATTGAAAAAAAACAAATAAAAATTTATGCTCTAAAAAATCTTTTATTGGAGATTCATCCCAACTTTCATGGATTATATTTTCATAGTTAAATACAGGAAATGATACATCTTCTTTTGGTAAATTATTTTCTTTGAGTCGAATAGTTTTTACAATAACTTCAGCCTTATCAAACTCTTCTATCTCTTGATTTAATGCTATACCTAAAATTGCTTTTGTTAAATTTGAATAAAAGTTTTTTGCTTTGTCATTCAATGTGATTCCAAGATGCTTAACAATTTCTTGAATACTTTTATTGTAATAAACTGAAAATTTTGAGATTACTACATCTTCAATTGAAGCGTTCTGAGCGATTTCTAAAGAGGGTATTAACTTACCATATAAAGATGGATTTTGAGAAATTGAAGCAATAATATGATTGACATACCCTTGTTTTAAAGAATATGCTCTTTGCTTTGCCGGTATTGTTGCATTTGGTTGTTCTCTTAAATTTCCACCCTTAGAACCTTTTGTACAAGCACCTAAATAAAAAGTGTCCCCCTCAGATAACTCATGGGCTTTCCCATCTAATACTTTTTTCTTGATTATCTCCCAGTCTTTTCTTATAATCTCTAAATCAGAAGCTGGAAAATTCCATTCATCTACAAGTTTAATTATGTAGTCTAAAATATTCTTATGCGTTTCATAGAGATAGAATATTAAAAGTAGATTGGCATTTTTGTGCCAAAAGGAGCTTGTTTGAAAATCTTGATTTACAATCTCTAAATAATTAATAATATTTAATACGAGCCTCTCTTTTGAACGATACTGCTTATTTTTTAATTGTTTAATCGGAGATGTTTTTAGCTCAAGTCCAACCTCTTCAAAATCAGCTTTATGATTAGAATTTGGTTCATATAAAAAATAGAATTTTTCTAAAACTTGCCCAAAATTACCTTTACCGCCATAAGTGTGTTTTTCTATTTTCTCATCACAAGAACTTCTTAAAGTTTTTCCCTCTAATTTTTTTGCAAATCTCATTATTGAATTTTTATCTGCTTTGTTATAAGGCATATGCATCATTTTAAATCTCTAAAGCCAATAATGAAGCAAGTCTTTCAACTATTCCAACAACCAAAGCATTTCCCATTAAGAAAGCTCTTTTTGTATCACTGACACCTTTTGTATGATTATCGGGAAACATATTAAGGCGTTCTAACTCTATGGGGGTCAGCCTTCTATATCTACCGTTTACACATACAACATGCTTAAATCTTGAAGCACTTGCTCCACCTTCCCCTGTTATAATAGTCCTTGAGGGTTTATTTAAACAATCTGGAAATCCCATAGAACCTTCACTGTATGTGTATTTATGTCCCGTTACTTTATTGACTCGTTCGATTGATTTTGAACCTTTGTGATATTGCCATTTTTCGAGCTCTTCATCACTGATATAAAACTCTTCTCCAACCTCTTTTTCATCTTGTAAAAAGTCACCTAAAACTGCCTTTTTACCATTATAATTTGCTTCACATTTCGAAGTATAATAAATACCTTTTATCATATAACCTGATTCAAAGAAAGCATTTTGCCTTGGAGTGTTTTTATTAAAATTATTTGTTACATCAATCAAATCATCACTCAAAACAGACGAATAAATATCTTCTGCTTGTATCTCTTGTATAGAAAAAGATTTAGCAAATAAGCCCAATTTACTTATTATGTTTAATGGTGCCTCAGTATTTAATATATTATATATTTTGGTAGTATTTTTATATGCAAGTAGAAATACTCTTCGTCTTCGTTGTGGCATCCCATAATCACTAGCATTAATAACACGCCATTCAACAGCATATCCAAGTGAATTAAGTGAAGATAAAATGATTGCAAAATCTCTTCCTCTTTGTGAAGCTGGTGATTTCAGGAGTCTATCAACATTTTCAAGCATCAAATATTTTGGTGCACTATCTCCTTTTTCTTCTAAAATTCTATAAATTTCCCACCATAAAACACCTTTTTTTCCAACTATTCCATGAGCATTTTTTAGGGTGCTCGCAACTGAATAATCTTGACAAGGAAAGCCCCCGACAAGAAGGTCATGATTTGGAATATCAGAAGTTTTTACTGTGGATATATCTTCGTTGCAATGATTAGCATAATCAAATCTTGCAGTATAAATATCAGAAGCATGCTGAATTTTACTAGAAGGCTCCCACTGGTTACTCCAGACAACGGTATATTGTTTATTTCTCGAGTTTGCTTTTTCTAAACCCAATCGAAATCCACCGACACCAGCGAATAGTTCAATAGTTTTAATTTGTGTCACTTTAGAAGTTTGCATACTCATACTAAAATCATCTTTATAGTTATATGTAAATAAATTTGCTATTTTCACAATAAGCTCCAAATAAAATCTGAAACTTATCGTAACTCAAAAAAATATATTATTAAAATATATGACAATATGCCATAAAACTACGCTTGTACTCTTGCGCTGCGCTCGCTCTCTTGGTCTTTGTAAAGTTGTGCACATCCGCGGGAGAGAGAGCGGATTTTGAGGATGTAGTTTTGGCGTTCTGCTTGGCTAATCGCTTTTCTTGCATCGAGGGTGTTAAAAGTGTGTGAAGCTGCCATACAAAGATCATACGCAGGCAGCGGCAATCCCGCTTCTAGCGCACGATTGCACTCTGCGGACTTAGACTCAAACTCTGCAAAAAGCATCGCTGTATCTGCGAGTTCAAAGTTGTATTTACTAAACTCGATTTCGCCCTCTTTGTGAATGTCACGGTACAAAGTTTTGCCGTGTTCATTTTCACCCCAAACGATGTCAAACACGGTATCCACACCTTGAAGATACATCGCCAAACGCTCAGTTCCGTAAGTAATCTCAACGGCTACAGGGTCACATGTAACGCCTCCAACTTGTTGGAAGTAGGTAAATTGCGTCACTTCCATGCCGTTGAGCCACACTTCCCAGCCCAGTCCCCACGCGCCAAGTGTTGGAGATTCCCAGTTGTCTTCGACAAAACGGATATCATGTTCTGCAACATTGAGACCCAAAAACTCGAGACTTTTTAAGTAAAGCTCTTGGATATTGTTTGGACTTGGTTTGATGAGCACTTGAAACTGGTAGTAGCTTCCAAGACGATTTGGATTTTCGCCATAGCGCCCATCTGTCGGACGGCGTGAGGGAGCGACATACGCCACAGACCAAGGAGTAGAATCCAAAGAGCGCAAAAAAGTCGCGGGATGAAACGTCCCAGCCCCTGCAGGAATGTCGTAGGGTTGCACAATATTGCACCCTTGTTTCATCCAGAACTCTTGAAGTTTTAGTAACATCTCGCTAAAAGTAATCATAACTGCCTCGTGTAAAAAATTGCAAAATTATAGCCAAAAAGCCTTACATGTAAGGCTTATTTTGAAGGCTTAGAACTTAAATGTAGCACCAATTTCAAGAGAGTTTTGATAGCTTGTACTGTCGGGTTCGTAATACGAAGAGCCTCCACTTTGTACAATATCTGATTTTTGAATCTCTTGTTTGGAGAGGGTGTAGAGTGTAAAAAACTCTAAATTTTTTCGATAATTGTAGCGAAAAGGAAAACCCAAAACAAAAGTTTGCACTCCGCCGAGTTTAAAATCTGCTGCGGGATTTGAAGCGTGCATCTGAGCATTGAGCCCATACTGATACTCTGTAAAAACACCCACATTAAACTGATTCATTACCACACTCGCACCGACACTTGGACGGAGTGAGTACCATGAGTATAATTCTGCTTGAATAGAGGAAAGCTCTCGAAGCCATGCGTGATAACCAACCCCGAGTCCATAAGAGATATCAAATATCTTCTTGTATCGTTTGGTATGTTTGTATGAAAGTGATGCGTCGATAAACTCGTTTGTGGTCGTTTGCTTTAAACTTCCATAACTCCCACCACTGCCTAAAATAGCACCAACATAATCAGATTTGCCATTGAGCACAGAAGCGTTTAGGGCCACTTCATCTACGCTTGTATCTGTTTTGTTAAACAGATAGCCAAGGCTCATATCATAACCGCTGATTTTACCAAGTGTCGATGTTTCGCTATCTAAAAGGGTGTTAGCATCATCATACTCTCGATAATCCATACTCATACCCATCAGCGCAATGGAGTATTTCACATTGTTTTCTTGCGAAAAAGCGTTACACCCAAAGGGCACTTCGCATGTAAGCACTAATAAAAGGCTTACATAATAGAGAGTTTGTATGGATTGTTTCAAGTACGCTTACCAACGAGAGATAAGTGCGAGATTAACCTTTGCGTATTCTGGATAAGAGGAACCATTTACTGTTGTTGTTTTGGGAGCCATCTGCGCTGAGAGGTCAACTTGGAGCCATTTGAGACCAAATCCAAGCCCTGCTGTGTAGATGAGACCCGCATTATCTTTGGAACCAAGATTTTGCATCGCTCCGCCACGGATTGAAAACCAAGAAGCTGGATGGTAGTTTAGACCGCCTCCAAGCATTTGGCTCTCTGCGCCTGAAACGAGGGTTTTATTTTTTGTAAGGTCGATATCTGCTGCTATTTCTAAGGACTCAAAAATATTGTAAGCAAGACCGGCTCTTACCATTGGATCGAGTTTTACTTTTGTGCCATCGACAAAACTAAATTCAGGCGTATTGAGATTTTTTGCTACAAGACCAAGTGTGAGGTCTTTGGAAAAATATGGCTGGTATGCAAGACCCAAATCCACACCAAAAGAGGAAGTAGTTTTGTCTAGTTTTGTAGTATTGTTTTGGGTGCCAGAGTTGTCAATCTTCATGTTTTGAATATAAGTAACACCTTGCATATACTTCACAGCGCCACCGATCATCACATCGCCACCACTCAGAGCAAAGTTATATCCATAAGCGAGAGGAACTTCGCCGACTATGATGCCTTTGGCTGTAACATAAGTTCCAGTCTTATTTACAGGATCAGCGTGATTAAGAGCATACTCAA
>JAVHOA010000086.1:0-34660 GCA_036169815.1 Sulfurimonadaceae bacterium | reverse complement strand
TCTTGAGTAAAACTATTTAAAATGGATTTAAAAAAGAGAGACACGGCGGCAACCTCGTAGGAAATAGAGGTTTATTGTATTAAATAATCACAAAAAGTATTATAAAAAAGAGTAGAAGCCTCGCAAATAGGCTTACATGTAAGGGTTCAAGAGCTTATTAGAGCTCTTGAACTTGCCATGGGAGACCTTGTGAGTTCATCTCATCCATAAATGGATCTGGATCGAGTTGTTCCATGTTGAAAACACCCTGCCCGCTCCAAACTCCTTTGAGCATGAGTTTTGCACCGATCATTGCTGGAACGCCTGTTGTGTAAGAAACACCTTGGCTTTTTGTTTCAGCGTAGCACGCTTCATGATCTTTGACTTGGTAGATGTAGATTTTTCTCAGGTTGCCATCTTTGATTCCCTCAGCGACAATCCCAATATTTGTTTTTCCTTTTGTGCGCGCGCCCAAACTAGCAGGATCTGGAAGTAATGTTTTTAAAAACTCTATTGGGATAATTTTTTGTCCTTGATGCTCGATAGGCTCAATTCCAAGCATTCCCACATTTTGCAGCACTTCCATGTGTTTGATATAGCTTTGACCAAAAGTCATAAAAAAACGGATACGTTTAAGCCCTTTGATATTTTGCACCAAAGATTCCATCTCTTCATGGTAAAGCAGATAGGAGTCTTTTGGACCTACTTCAGGATAATCCCAAACTTGCATAATCTCCAAAGGTTTTGTCTCGATCCATTTGCCATCTTCCCAATAGCGCCCATTTGCACTCACTTCACGCAAGTTGATTTCAGGGTTGAAGTTTGTTGCAAATGCATAGCCATGATCGCCAGCGTTACAATCTAAAATATCGATAGTATGGATCTCATCAAAATAGTGTTTTTGCGCATACGCACAAAACACATTTGTAGCACCTGGATCAAAACCGCTTCCTAAAAGTCCCATAATGCCCGCTTCTTTAAACTTCGCATCACGTTCCCACTGGAGTTTGTACTCAAATTTTGCTTCATCTGGATGTTCATAGTTTGCAGTGTCAAGGTATGGCGTATGTGTTGCAATACACGCATCCATAATCGCCAAATCTTGGTAAGGCAGTGCCACGTTTATGACGATACTCGCTTTTGTTTCTTGGATGAGTTTGATTACATCTTCTGTTTTGTCTGCATCGACTGTAGTAATCTCGATTGCGTCATTGAGTTCTGCTTTGATTGTTTCGCATCTGCCGATGCTTCTGCTTGCAAGTACAATACGTCCAAAAACATCTTTATTCATCACACATTTATGCGTTACAACACGCCCTACTCCACCAGCACCTATTATCAAAGTTGTTGCCATTTTTTTATCCTCGACCATATTTATAAAGTCCGAAATTATAGCATTTATCGTTTTAAACTCTAGGCGCTTTTCGTATCTGTCTTGTAATAATTACTAGCTATTTTTTAACGAAACAGTTGATCCAAAAGGATTCCAACTCCCTGCTTTATCACTTCATTTGTTACTTTATCCACCACTTGATTTTGTTGTGGTTGTTCGGTTTGCGTATTTTGATAAATAACTGTTTGCGGTTGTGCCGCCACTTTTTTCTGTTCTGCCATATAAAACTCTTGCTGTTGTCTTATTTTTTCATTGCGAAGCAGTTCTGTTGTTTCATCTATGAGTGCTGCGATAACATTTTCACTTAATCCCATTTTTAAAAGAATATCAATCTCTGGAAGAGTAAATTTTTTATAGGGAACCTCTTGTTGTTTAATCATTGAGATTAAAATCAATTCACTTTTTCCATTTTGTAAATACTCCCGAATATCACCCACTTTAAGCCCTTTTGGACCCGTAAGTGCAAGACGCATCACCTCATCTTTTATATAATAGACTGCATTTGGATTTGCATCTGTGTATTTTTTAAGTCCATTATAATCGTTATCTGCTAGAAATTTATCAACCTCTTGTTGTATCTTTTTTTGTACTGCTGCCTGTTCTACGGCATCAAGCGCTGCTTGTTTTTTGAGTTTGAGATCATTGAGATATTTTTCTAAAGGTGCAATTTTTATAACACATTGTTGATTACCAATGCTTTGACAATAACTCTTCCAAGCGGCAAAGCCGATAAGCGTATTTTCTACACTTGCATTGTGTTCGAGCAAATAATTGGAAGTAGCGGTTTGGTTCATAAAAAGTGCATTTCCAAGCGGTGTCCAACCTTGTTGTGCACGCGCATCAATATTGGCACCTTTTTTGAGAAGAAACTTGACCATCTCCATCTGTCCTGCTTCAGCAGCCCAAGTCAAAGATGTGCCGTAGTAGTATTCATCTACATTGTGACCCTGTTTGAGTAAACTCTCCACAACCGCAACATTTCCCGCTTTCGCGGCATTGTGCATCGTTACAGATGGCTCTATTTGTGCACAGCCAGAAAACATAAAAACCACAACAGTTAAAACAGCAACATAGATATTTTTCATTCCTTACCCCTTGTCTGATAAAATATTATACATTTATTTGCTTACATGTAAGCATATTTTACTTGATTTTTATATGAGTTTTAAAGCGTCAATCAAGATGACAATCCAAAGAAGTACGGTCAAGATAAGACTCAAAAGTACAAGCGTTGCACCCGCATCTTTGGCACGTTTTGCCATAATGTGGTACTCAACTGTGACAAGATCGACAACCCGCTCTATAGCACTGTTGGTCACTTCGGCGATGAGGGGAATAAAAAGAGAAAGGGAAAGCATGGCACTTGCAAAAAAACTGAGTGGCAGTATCCATGCAACCACATTCATCACAACAAAAAGCAGCAGTTGCAGTTTAAAAGAGCTCTCATGTTTTGTAATCTCTATAAACCCTTCAAGCGCGTAAGTTGCATTTTTAAAAAGTGTATATTTTGGTTTATTGGGTTTCATATTTTTCCTTTAATGCTTGGAGTGCAGTTTTGATCTCTTGTGCTTTTGTATTGAGTGGCATAGAATCTCCATAGAGAATTGTAACATGACGTTTGAACCATGAACCATCGCTTTTAAACCGTTTTTTACTTCGTGAAAGTCTGCTTCCCCACATTCCGCCGATGTAGTACGGGATGATAACACCTTCGCTTGTACCAGCGATAAGTTCAAATCCTCTATAAAAATCGCCCATCTCTCCTGTACGACTTATCTCACCCTCTGGAAAAATAACAACGCATTTTCCCTCAGATATCCGTTTTCTAGCCTCCAAAAAGGCATCTTTACTCGCTTTTACTGAAAGAGGGATGGCATTGCCAAGACGAAAAAGTTTGTTAAAAAATCGCCAGTGATAGATCTCACGCTCCATCATAAAGGAGACACGCCGCTCTATTGGAAACTGCATAATCATCCAATCAATCCAACTGATATGATTGCCTAAAAAGAGGATTGCGCCATCTTTGGGAATATTTTCTACACCAACAAACTTATATTTGTGGCGAAGATTTAAAACTACTTCAAAGACAAACCATAAAAACATCACAAAATGGCGTTTGAGCAGATATAAAGTCATCACAAAACCTACAAAAAACATGATGAAAAAAAGCATCTTACCATCAATATGCAAGGAGGCAAAAAGTGTTGTGACACATAAAAAGAAAAACATCGCAATATTTTGAAAAAAGTTATTGCCAGCCAAAATAGTTCCCAAATGCGCACGAGGTGAAATCTGCTGTATATACGCATTGAGCGGCACGATGAAGAGTCCAGCAAACACGCCAAAGAGCATAAAAAGAGCGATGACTTGTGCAAATGAAGTGGAAAAAGGAAGTAGTAAAACCATCACACTCAAACCAAAGGCCGCAAAAGGAATCATCCCAAGGTTGATATAAAATTTTGAAACCTTTGAGGCAAGAAAAGAACCGAGTATTATCCCAAATCCAGCTAAAGACATCGCACCTTGGATGTAGATGGTATTGCTTACATGTAAGCTCTCTTTTGCATACGCACCAAAGATGGCAAGCACCACTTGAGAGAGCGACCAAAACAGGCTCAAAGCCACAATAGACTCGATAATATCGCGTTTTCTTGTAAGAATGAGGAGATTTTTTTTGAGATAAGTGCCACTAAGATATTTGTTAATATCAAAACGTAAATGGCTCGCTTGCGTCATTTTGTTTGTAAGCTTACATGTAAGCCAATACTCGATGACAGAGCCTAAAACCAAAAGCCATCCAAGCGGTGCAATCATCTTTAAAATATCTGCTTCATTGACAAATGTTGGGCTTAGACTGTTTTCAAAAAGAACGGTATAAAAGATGATGCCACTTAAAATGGCAACTGTTGTGGTCGCTTGTACCACTCCATTTCCAGCTGTTAAAAGTCTCGTTCCCACCAACTCTTTGATATATCCATATTTTGCAGGAGAGTAAAGCGATGCTTGCAGGGCAAGTAAAAGCGTCAGTCCAAATGCCATCTCAAACCACCCTTGATAGTAACAAAGTGTGATAAGCAGTGTGGCAAATATGGCAAAAAGTGCTGCATATTTCATAATAATATTTTTTGGATATTTATCACTAAGATACCCAGATGGTGTAAAAAGAAGGATAAAAGGAAGAAGCATCAAGGCGTTTACAACAGCTGTGAGCATAATCTGTTCACTGCCATCATACACTTTAAAAATGGTATTTTGGATGATGATCTTGTGTCCAAGATCGGTAAAAGCGTTTAAAAAAAGAGCAAAGGTGTAAGGAAAAAAACCACCAATCTCAAAGAGTTTTTTCAATGCTGCTCATCCGCTAAAGAGGTGCTCCAACCCTCATAATACCCATGATGTGTCGTACAAAAATCCATAAGGGTATCGGTGATGGTGTCCATTTTTTCTTGCTCGAGTGTTTGCACCACGCCAAGGGCTACACCATAACTGTATTCCTCCTCTTCGCGCTCAAAATCACCCTTACATGTAAAGCTTAGTGCTTCATTTGGTGTGAGTGTATCGAAAGCCTCTAGAAACTTTTCACGCAGTGAGGCTGTTTGAAACAGAATATAATGCTCAACTTCGCGGGGTTTTGTAAGATTATCGTCCTCTTCTAGCAACTCTTCTATAATCTGCCTGCTTTGAATATGGTGGAGCTGTTTTGCACTTGGAGTGAGGGTGACTTCATACAAATTCCATTTTTTATCTTTGACGGAATTGCTCTCATATTTGTAGCCAAAGGCACCGATGAGATCTTTTGTCTTGTTTTCAACACCCTTTGGATCTTCAAGATAAAAGTAGATTTCAAACCAGCCATCTGTGATTTTTGAACCTACATAGACCGCTTTTTCTTTCTCTTCGAGTTTGAGCGCAAGTCTATCTTTACACTCGTATAAAAAATCCTCTTCATCTTCATCGGCTAAACCATTTGCTTGTGGTGATTTGAGCTTGATAAACACAGTATAAAGCCACGGATAAATAGCCATATCCATAATATTTTGTTCAGCTTGCAGTTCAACTTCTATTTTTACTAAATGGCCATCTTCGACCTGTGTATAAAACTCTCTCATAACTCTCTTTTTTTTGATGGGATTATAGCAAACTTGCCAAATAACAGACTAAAAGTTGCACCAAAACTACTCTTCATACAGACTTAATTTTGCTTTTTTGGAGAGTTCACTCACTGTTGGAGAGAGTTCACTAGAAGCGATGTGGTAGTGAGAATGGAGTTTTTCAAGAGAAGCATCTATCTTTTCGACAAGTTTTTCACTCAGTTCCTCCACCCGTTCTCTCATCACTTGGAGTTGCTCTTTTTCAGTTACAACAAAGTTTTTGGCAAGCACTCCTAGCTCTTGGTACGCGCTTTGATAATCTGCTTTGATAAACTCAATCTCACTCAAAAGATTTTTAATAGGAAGATAAACAGATGAGAGCATGCGGGTGTTCTCTTCAACTGTTTTCATGTTGTTTAAAGAGAGAACAATCTGTTTTAAAAGCATCTCACTTTTTGAGCGTGCACTTGAGAGGATATTTTCTCCCTCAAAAAGTGAAGTGGAGACGCCCTCACTCTGCGCACGAAGGGTGTTGAGCTGTTTTTGAAACGCTAGTGTTACGTCCGAGAGCTCTGCGAGTGTGGCATCGATAATTTTTTGTGCGACATCTTGCGAGAGAGATTTGAGCTGGTGCATCTCCTCTTTGACATCGGCAATCTCCTCTTTGAGATTGCATCGGTTATCATCTGCCTGATCAAACGCTTTTTTGATGCGGTTAAAGTGATCTTGTTCAGCAATACGCAACAGATCAATATGATTGTGCATCACTTGATCAAGCTCTGGGAGTTGTTGGAGGGTTTTAACCACTTCGTTTTGACGCACTAAAACAACTTCAAGCTGTTGCATAAATGTTACTTGATTCTCTTGAATATGCTTTTGTGCTAGAAGATCATTTTTGATATCTTCACGGATTTTAAAGAGCGTGAGATTTTCATCCTCTCGCATCTGCGCGACTTTATCTTCTAAAACATCAATGTACTCTTTCATCTGCGATATTTTAGATGCCAAAGAGGAGGAAAACTCTCGCTTGCTCTGCTCCTCTTCATTTTTTTGTGCTTGATTGATTACATTGACAATCATATATAAAAAAAGTGAGAGAAGGATGGAAGAAGCACTCTGTTTTAAAACTTCTACAAAATTGTCTTCTTGAATATACAAAATAAAATGGATAATCGCAAAAAGTGCGCCAATACTGAGGATGAGAGGAGCATAATTGATTTTATTAGAATGCTTTGAGATACTCATCTGTCGCAAAAATAAAAGTGCCATCAAAACATAAGCACTTAGCAGATCCATCGCAAACATGACACGCTCCTTTGTGGCTTTTTGGAAATATTGGGTTATTTTATCCTATTTTTCTTATGATATCTAAAACGCATGAGGGATGCTGTGCGATAAAATCGGCTTCGCCCTGAGGACTAAATCCCCATGTTGCAAAAATGGAGGAGATTGAGACTCTTTTTGCTGCTTCTATATCTTTGGAGTTGTCTCCCACCATCCATGCTTTCTCTTTTGTAAAGGTGCCACTGTATTGCTCTAAAATGAGTGAGAGCATTTTAGGATCGGGTTTTGAAGCGCCTGCGGTATCGGCTCCAATAATTGCATCAAAAAGATGGCTTACATGTAAGTGTGAGAGCATCCTTTTTGCAAAGAGTGTTGGTGCGTTTGTAGCAACATTGAGCCTTACATGTAAGGCTTTTAACTCCTCTAAAATCTGTCCAACGCCATCATATAAATAGGTATTTTTGATACACTCTTCATAGTAATGTTCTTCGAAAAGTGTTCTATCTTCTTTGAGATACATAGGTGTGCCATACAACAGTTCAGGCAAATTGCGTACAGGCATATTGATGACTTCAACAACAAATGCTTCCTCAAGCGGAGGCAAGTTGTGGTGCATTTTTCGCACATGATTGATTGTAGATGTAATATCTTTTTTACTATCGATGAGCGTGCCATCCATATCAAAAATAACTATTTTCATACCTTCATCTTTTCATAAATCTCAGCTAAAGCATCCATAAAAAGCGGATGGCTATTGACACATCTGCACACTTTATAGTTTTTAAAACCAAGCTCCTCTGCGACCTCTTTATACTCAATAGAAAGCTCATAATCGGTCTCAGAGTTGTCCACTGTAAAAGCAATCGGATAGATGACGACGCCTCTGTTGCGAATGGTTTTTAACTTCTCGCCAAGAGAGGGTTCAAGCCACTTCATCGGTCCCACCTTGGACTGGTAAGCGATATGCACAGCATGAAAGTTCATCCCATGGAGCTGGAGCATATTTTTTAAAAGTGCGACATTTTTTTCTATATGGCTTTGGTAGGGATCACCCGCATTGATAATCTTTTGTGGCAAGCCATGTGCGGAAAAAATAAGATCAAAATCTTCATAAGATGCACTCTCCATCGCTTCTTTGATACGCTCAACAACGGCTCTGTTATAGTTTTGATTTTCAAAATAGTGTTTGATTTCAACCACCGTTGCATCAAGCCTGCTAGCATGTAAGGCTTCATAAAAATCATCTAAAGAGGATTTTGTTGTTGTTGTTGAGTAGTGTGGATACATGGGAATTAGGAAGATTTTTGTAATATTTTGTGCTTTGAGTTTCTCTATGATTTGAGGAGCAAATGGAGGCGTATAGCGCATCACAAAATCCACTAGTACACCATCTCCTACAATCTCTTGGAGCTGTGCAACAATCTCTTTTGTCAAATCCACAATCGGCGATTTTCCACCAAGTTTTCTATAAATCTCTTGAGAAGATTCTGTTCTCAAGAAAGTAATCATCCCACCCACAAAAGCTCTCAGCAAGCTACTTTTCATAGTCAATATATTTGAATCACTAAACATATTTTTTAAAAAAAGCTCCACTTCATTGAGGTTGTTTGGTCCTCCCATATTAAGTAGTATAATGGCTTCTTTCTTCAATCTAACACCTTTTTTAGGAGAATCTGCACTCTTTTATTGTTTTGTGATTGTAACGAGATAATTCTTTAGGTGCTCCTAGATTTTTCATACTAATGTTGTATTTATGGAGAGTTTCAACTACTTCAAGTGTGTGATTGTGTTTTGAGATAGCGTTTGTAAAACCGAAGCGGTGTCAAAAAACTCTCAATCTCTTTGCCATCTACTATAAAATCGCACAACTGTTTTGCGATGTAGGGTGCGAGTACAAAACCATAGCCGCCTGAACCATTGATCATAGTGAGATTTGGATAAAAAATCGGTTTGGCGGCTAGAGTTGTCGCATCAATCATCTTGCCAATGATGGGCAGATAATCGTTTGAACCACTGCGAAGCCCTGTATAATCTTTTAAAATTTGGACATCTTTGAGATTTAAGGTCTTGCTCGCTTTTTCTAAAAGCTCCGCTCTGCCCGCTGCAATATCATAAGGTTCGCTGTTTTTTTGGGGATGGTAATGCACATTGTGGGTCGCACCAATTGCCATTTTGCCATCACTGCATTTGGAGATGGAAACATAATGGTGCATGGTAGCCTCGGTACGCGAAGAGGTACTAATATCGATGCGATGACCCCAAATGCCGCGAAGCTTGATATAGGGTTCTTTGATAATTGGTGCATAAGCTCCGCACGCTAAAACAACGGACGAAGCTTTGATATCGCCGATTGCATAGCTTCCATCTTCCCACACAAGCGCTTTTATCTCTTTGACAAAAACATCGCATTCCTGCGCCATAGCCTGACAAACACGTACAGCGTCCACAACGCCGCCCTCTAAAAGATACACTTGCTCACTCTCTTGTGCTTTTTGTGTGAGTGATGCTGTTACATGTAAGGGAACATGTCCGATAGCTAGAGTGGTATTTTCTTTAAATGAGCAAAGCCGTTGCGTATCGAGTACATCTTTGGCAATATGCAAAAGTGGTGCTTTTTGAAGTGAATTTGGAAAATTTGTAGCATAAAAATCAAGAGAAAAAAGATAGGATTTTTCTATCAACTCTTTGAGTTCGCCCGCTTTGGAAAATTTCGGAGAGATAAAAGCCCCAGCCGCACCGCTGCCGCCACGAGCGATTCCCTCTTTATCAAAAAGAGCCACCCTTTTTCCAGCGCGTGCCAAGCAGTAAGCCACACAACACCCATTAATCCCAGCACCAATAACGGCTACGTCATACAAAGCAAATCCTAAGAAGCAGATATCTCTTTAATATCTGCGATATGCAAAAAGCTTTTATAAATCAGCGCGATAAGTGATTTTCTATTTTCTCTTACATGGTGATTCTCGGCATTGACCATAACGTGTTCAAAAAAGCTATCTAGCTGGGGTTTGAGCTCTAAAAGTGCGTCCAGTTCTTCAATGTAACTTGGATATGTTCCTGCTAAAACCGCCATATAGGCACCAAAGAGTTCATGCTCTGCATCATCTTCAAAAAGCGCTGGATTGACTGAAAGTTCTTGTGTTAGATCCATATCTTTTGTGATATTTGCAAGGCGTTTGAACGTCGAAACGACTTGAGAAAAACTCTCGCTTTGCACCATATTGTTTACCGCATCTATCTTTTTGCCAAGTGCTAAAAGTTCACGCTCGCCTGTCACTAGAACCGCTTCTATGATAGAAGGATTTACTTTATAAAACTGTTTGATGCGCTCAATAAAGAAACTCTCAAGTTTTGCGATATCAAAGCTTTTATAGTTACATGTAAGCGTTTGTAGTGTTGCTTTTATATCAAAAGTAAAACCATATTCATTGACGATACGGATGATTCCATTGACCGCTCGGCGGAGTGCAAAAGGATCTCGCGAACCAGTTGGAATTTGCTCAATACTAAAAAGACCCAAAAGTGTATCAAGCTTAATCGCCATAGCAACAATGGCACTCAGCGGTGTAGATGGAAGTGTGCTCTCTTCTCCAAGTGGAAGATACTGCTCTTTGATGGCCAAAGCCACCTCCTCTTTTTCGCCCAAAGCGAGTGCGTAATAAGAACCCATCAAACCTTGAAGCTCGGTAAACTCATACACCATTTCGCTCATCAAATCCGCTTTTGCTAAAGCAATCGCACGATTTATAATTGCTTCATTCTCATGTGCATCACCTTTTATCTGCTCTTTATACAGACTAAACAGTGCTTTTGCGATGATTCCTTCTCGCTCTATTTTCTCTTTTAAGCTTCCAAGTCCATCCATAAAAGTAACTTTTTGCAAACCATCTATGGTTAAGCCACGCTTAAGGTCATTGTCATAAAAGAAGAGTGCATCAGAGAGTCTTGGGCGTAACACTCGCTCATTTCCTTCCACAACTTTTGAATAATCATCACACAGAGCATTGGAGACAACGACAAATTTATTGAGCAATTTACCATCTTGAAACACTGGAAAATAACGTTGATGCTCCTTCATAGAAGTGATGATGACTTCAGGAGGCAGACGTAAAAACTGAGCATCAAAACTTCCAACCAAAGCTGTTGGATGCTCTGTAATAGCGACAACTTCATCAAGCAAATCCGCGTCTATCTCGATTTGAATATTTTGCTCTGCTTGGAGCGTTTGAAACTGTGCTAAGATATTGGTTTTTCGCTCATCTGGATAGAGTGTCACCGCACCATTTTTAAGCATTTCAAAATATTCATGCGCGCAAGAGACATTTTTCACCTCAAAAGAGCTAATACGATGCACAAAAGTTTGTTTGCTAGATAGCACATCAAAAAGGCTAAACTCCACAAGCGCATCATCTAACATCACATTGACCCAGCGAATCGGACGGATAAAGCTCTCTTGCGCACTTCCCCAACGCATAGATTTTCCAAAATCAAGCGATTTAATCCACTCTTCTATCATGGCAGGAAGTATCTGCGCTGATGGACGCCCTTTTTTGGCTTGCTTAAAGTAAAGCACCTCTTTGCCACCTTTGTGCGCTGTGCCTAGTTCGCCCACTGCAACGCCACATTTTTTTGCAAAACCCAATGCTGCTTGAGTTGCTTGGCCATCTTTGTATGCCATAGCAATCGGTGCGCCAAAAAACTCTTCTTCGCTATTGGCTTGGGTTAGTTGAAACTCTCTATGCCAAAGCACTAAACGCCGTGGTGTGTAGTAAAATTCAAACTCACATGCAAGCGCGTTTTGCTCTAAAACTTTAAACCATTTTTTCTCAATATTTTGTAACTCTTTTAAAAGTGGAACCGCTGGAAGCTCTTCAACGCCGATTTCGATTAGTAAAGGTTTTAACATCATCATCTCACATACTTTTATAATTTTTGCGATTTTATCAGTATCTGGGTTAAAGGTTGATTAGACTACTAGGAACTTATCTTAGGGCTGTCTTAAATGAGACAAATATTATCTTGATTATGTTTAGATGCAAGAAATTCAAGTTATACTTCTCTTCATAAAAAAACAAAAAAAAGGAAACATCATGCCAGTAGTTAACAAATACGTTGATATCGACACTGTAGAAAGAGAAGCTAAAAAAGATTATATCGATCGTCACTCTCCGTTTATCCACTGTGAAAACGAAGCGACAAAAGGCGAAATTTTTGCTGTTACTATTAAAATGGGTAATGAATACACGCATCCGGATGATTTTGATCATTACATCGCTAATATTGCTCTTTATAATGGTGAAACTCTTTTAGCACGTGCTGACTTTGTTGCAGGTACTTTAGGAAATGAAAAATCAAACCTAACAGTTACTTTTAACATCCGTCCAATGGGCAAAAAACTTAACCTCGTAGCACACGCTTACTGTACAAAACATGGTCTATGGGAATCAACCCCTGTAGAAGTAACTGTAACTGAAGCCTCAACTTGTTGTGGTGGCGGTCACTGTAACTAAGCCATTTTAGGAAGTTTAGAACCTTTTTTAAAGGTTCTACTGCTTTAAATTTCTTCTTTTATAAACTTTACTTTTGTAACCTATTTACAACCTGACTTGTTTAAAAGTGTAACTTTTATGATGCAAAACCGCTTTTAAAACTCTCTTTAGCAACAACAATCTGCTTTTGTTTCTCTTTTTTCATCTGGTCTTTTTCTACAAATATCTTTTTGCGTGTTTTAGGATCCATCTCAGTGTAGTACATTACAGCGCTATATGTGCCAGGAGTTGGTGTAAAAACTTGCGCTTGTTCTGGGTTCATTTTGAGTTCATCAGTGGTAAAACGCTTGAGTTCATGCATATCTTTATCTGTACATCCTGGGTGCGCAGCGATGAGATAATAGGTCAAAAACTGCTTTTTGCCCTCCTCGGCATTGAGCTTATCGTAGAGTTTTTTAAACTCCACAAGTTCGCTTTTACCAGGTTTGCCCATGAGCTCTAAAACATGCTGCTGGGTGTGTTCTGGTGCTACTTTCATCTGTCCAGAAATATGGTGACGCACCATCTCTTTTAAGTAGCTATACCCATGTTTTTTATCCGCATTGATCAGGTCATAACGCACGCCAGAGGCAACAAACGCGTGTCGAACACCCTCTACTTCTCGAATACGTCTCAAAAGATTGATATTGCGACTATGATCCACTTTCATCGATTTACAAAGATGGGACGCATCTACACATCTTTGATGATCACAAGTTCCAAGTTTGAGTTTTTTGTTACACTCATAACCATACATATTTGCAGTCGGTCCGCCAACATCGGAGATGACGCCTTTGTAATCTTTGTAAGCGTTAAAATCCTTTGCTTCTTTGAGGATATTCTCTTCAGAACGTGTGCGAATAGTGCGCCCTTGATGTACGCCGATGGCACAAAAGTTGCACTCTCCCCAGCATCCATGATGCGTCATAATGGAAAATTTTATTGTCTCTAAACACTTTACTTTCCCCTCTTTTGCATAGTATGGGTGCAGTTCGCGAGTAAATGGAAGGTTGGAGTTTGCGTCCATCTCTGCTTCATCTAAATAATCACACGGTGGATTTTGGATGAGATAACGGCCGTCCACCTCTTGACATAATCCTTTTGCACTGATTGGATCGTTGTTATCATAAAAATCATCAAAAAGATCGATATAACGCTCTTTATTTTCTAAACACTCTTGATGCGATGGAAGAGAGATAAACTCCTCTTTCGCCTCTTTTGCTATATAGCAAACGCCACGGATATCTTTAAAATCCTCGCCCTTTTCTATGGCGCGCGTGAGCTCCTCAAGCGCAATTTCACCCATACCATAAATAAGCGCATCCGCTTTTGCATCAAAAAGAATAGGTTTGCGCAGTTTATTTGTCCAATAATCATAATGGGTCACGCGTCTCAAACTCGCCTCAATCCCACCCAAGACAATGGGTGCGGTTGCTTTAAAATAGCGACGGATAAGATTGCAATACACCAAAACTGCACGATCAGGACGTTTATTGTTCACACCACCAGGTGTATAATCATCGGAGTTTCTAAACTTTTTTGTCGCTGTATAGTTACTTACCATACTATCCACACTTCCACCACTCACACCCCAATAAAGCCGAGGCTCACCAAGACGCTTAATATCTGCATCGCTTTGTATATCTGGCTGCCCAATCATCCCGACTTTATAGCCCATGCGCTCTAGCATCCGTCCAACCATCGCAACCCCAATAAAAGGAGAATCAATATACGCATCCCCACTCACTAAAATAACATCACATTGATCCCAGCCAAGTGCGTTCATCTCCTCTTTTGTTGTTGGCAAAAAATCCTTACATGTAAAGTGTTGCGAGGGTGTGAAGCTTTTGTGCTCTTTTTGGAAAACTTTATTTTTACTATTTTTATTCAAAAATGGCACCTTTTTTTATTTTTTTCGTCTGAAAAACTCAAAACTTTTTTGCTTCTTTCCTAAGACATAATCGAGTTCGGCAATATTGTTAATGATATACTCAAAATCATCCCGACTCTCATCATCTGCCACAAGTAAAAGTTGATCTCCAAGTTGTAGTTCCATAGTGGATTGCGGCATAAGATAGATCTCCTCACCCCGTTTGAGCAGCATATACACGATATGCAAGAGTTTATGTCTATCCGTCCGCGAGCGTCTTAGATGAGAAAGTGTTATCTTTTCGCCACTTTGAAGTTTGTGGCAAAGTCCATAAGCCCTCTCTTCATCAAGTGTGAGTTCAAAATAATCAGGGGTCGCACCGATGGCAGAGTGCAGCATACTGACAATAATTTTTGCCCAATCCTCATCTTTTTTGCGTATCTCAGAAATAAAAATTTCAGTGAGTGGCTGTGCGAGGTAGTTGTAAGTTGTATCGGCTAAAATTCTCTCTAAAATATAGATACGGTCTATTTTTGCTGCTTGAAAGATATTGATATCTTCTAAAGAGTTTTCTCTGGCTATCGTGTAAATATCGGGGTTAAGCAGTTTTGCTTTATTTAAAATAGTAAGATTTAAAAGGTCATCTTTGGTTGCAGCGATGATGCACGCGGAGTTCATAACACCCAGCTCTAAGAGTTTTTCAACATCCTCTTCATCTCCAAAAATAGTGGTATCTTTTCTCTCTTTATACTCCGCAGCATGAATATCATAAAAAATATACTCTATCCCTGCGCGTTTGAGCCCCTCTTCAATAGCAAGCCCCATGCGTCCATAACCACAAATAATATATCTTCCATCTGGCAAAAGATCTCGTTTTCTAAGATTGAGCGCATGCCCATAAATCCACATCTCTAAAAGCCAAATATGGGGTGCAGTAATACTGTAATACATCCGTTTGGAGATGATTTTGAAAGGATTTTGAATATTTGTAAGCCCGATAGATTTAAAATACTCTTTATGCTGTGGAGAACTTGCTTTTACAATGACATCGATATGTTTATTGAGTAGTTTTGAGATGGTTGCAATCTCTGTATTTTTCGCATCATTTTCAAAAAGAGAGATAATTCCCAAACAGTTTTTTTGATGAATACCCGCCATATGCAGCATCTGCTGGTTTGTTGCTTCTCCAACAAAAGCAGGAACATTAGGCGAAAAATTTTCTAAAAGCAACTCTTCTATTTTTTCTTCACTTTTATCAAGGACAACAATACGAAAACGCGCTTGGCTAATACGGTTGATAATACTTTTAGTAATACTGTTGTATCCCAAAATAATATAAAACGGCTCATTTAAACCTAAAACCTGTCGTCGAAAACTGTTTCTACTCATCGCTTTTCTCAAAGCTTCATCTTGAATCAGTGCGACAATAGTCCCAATAGCGTAAAACCAACCGATAACAGTAATATAAATCGATGCACTCACCCACATTCTTTGCGGATACGTAAATGTGTAAGGAGTCTCACCAAACCCTATCGTACTTGCTGTGTAGGTGATAAAATAAAAGGCATCAAAAAAACTAAGATGATACACTTTGCCGGAATTATCCATGCCAGGGATTAAAACCATGCCTAAAATAGAGATAGCAAAAGTTACAATAATTACAAGAAAAGGGGTTCTTAAACGCTTAAGAACTATCCAAATGATTTGGTCATTCATAAAAGTTGTTCTATCTTTTTGATTTGATAGTGTCACCTATAAAAAGAATGACAGAAACAATATTTGCAAGCAATGCGCCTCCAGATAAAGAAACGATGGTTGCTGTCATCTCCGCATCTAAACCGTTAAAAACATACAGAGCAAAAGCCCATATAGTCGCCGATGCAATGAGCTGAATATCTGCTACAAGACTTGTCGCTAAAAGCACTGCACCGAGTTGTGTTTTGTCTCCAAGTTTTAAAACAGTTGCAATAATATTGATAATAATCGCTGCAAAAAGCTCATAAGAACTATGTAAAAGAGGATTTGAGAGATCTCCGTAGAAAAATCCGAAGTTAAGCGTCATCGCAAGAATAAAGAAAAATCCCGAAACTATTTTGTCCATACTCATAAGTGTGTTCCACCTTTTTTTTGCAAATTGTACTCATTTATACACTCAAATCTGCTTACATGTAAGCAATATTTTCTTATAATTGTCAAAAAATGGAACAAAGATGTTTAAAGATGTAAAGATGCCAGAGGGAATGGACCCGCAAGTGTTAGAACACTTAATGAATCCAAAAAACTATGGAAAGCTTGAAGATGCAAGCGGTGTGGGCGTGGCTGTAGATGAAAAGACGGGCGAATATGTCATCTTTTACATCAAAACACAAGAGAAGATTCTCCAAGATCTTCGCTTTGCAACCAATGGCTGCCAAGATACTGTTGTTGTGGGTTCGATGTTTAGCGAGATGATTAAGGGCGATGTCATAGAAAACGGTAAAGCAGCGATTGCAAAAATGGAGAAAAAACTAGGCTCCCTCACACCAAAACAGCGCGTTTGCACCGATATGGTACTTGAGGCGTTTGTCGCTTCGCTTATCAACCGTGAAAACCTTTTAAAAGGCGCAAAAGAGGAAGTGCATATTTTAAAGATGCAAGAGAGCTGTGAAGTGGAGGAAACTGAACATGAATAAACTCTATCAAGCAAAACATGAACTATGGCTTAAGATTCTTTTTGCCTCATTTGCCATCAATGACAAGCAGATAAAAAGAGAACTGTATAACTTTGCAACCATCGAGTTTCGGCATATGAAATGGGTGGGTGAAGCCGTGCTAAAAGCGGGCGATGACTATAACTACGACCGCACACAAATGCTGCATAAAAGCCAAAGCGTCTTTGAAATTTTGCGCACGCTCATCGTAGAACTCAAAGAAACCGCTGCTTTATATAAAGAGGATATTTTAAGCCAAAGAATGATTACCGATGAAACCTATATGATTATACATATCGCTTCATTGCTTGAAAAAAGAGAGAATGATGCGCCCATCACTGCTTTTAATATGGCACGAAAATATGGCAATAAAACGCTTCCTCAAGCGCAGATTGACGCTTTAACCCTGTTTTTATTTGAAGAGTCTTATAAAGAGTATGAACTCATTTTAATTTACGCTTACATGCAAGCTAGAACCACAAATCTCACCCATTTTACAGTCTTTCAAGATCTTATTGATGAGTCCCATTTTCATCTCTACTCTTTTGGCGAAATGATGGCAAAGATGGGGATTTTGGCACTTCCAAGAGAGTTGCATGCACGCAGTTATATCATCCAAGATATCAAGAAGTTTGTACTCGACGGCATCGCCGAAGAGGAAGCAGCAAAAGAGATGTGCAAAACCCTCTCAGGCGCCATTGAAGATGAAGATCTTAAAAGATTTTTTGATTTTGTGAACTATCAAGAGAGCTACCATATTGAACTTATGAAAAAGCTTTTATAATCTTTATGCACCAATTAAAATACCTCTCACACTACAACGAAGCAACCAAGCAACAAGTCAAAGCGCTTATTGAGAAAAACAGACTTGAGGCGCATTTGGTGAGTAAATACAAAAATGCACACGCCATTAAAACAGATAAAGCACTTTTTGATTATGTCAATAAACTAAAAAATGAGCATATGAAAAAGAGCGCACCGCTTAGCAAAGTGGCTTATGATGGAAAGATTCATGTTATCGACAACGCTTTGGGTATGCACTCTTTTATCTCTCGTGTGCAAGGCAATAAACTCAAATCTAAAAATGAGATACGCGTAGCTTCACTGTTTAAAACTGTTCCAGAAGAGTTTTTACAAATGATTGTTGTGCACGAGCTTGCACATTTTAAGGAAAAAGAGCATAACAAGGCTTTTTACAGCCTTTGTTCCTATATGCAAAAAGACTACCATCAACTTGAATTTGATCTACGTTTATATCTTACATGTAGAGATATTTCAGGCGCTATAGAAGCTTGGATTTAAGTCGTTTTTTTATGATTTTTTCGCCACTAAAGTAGCAAGTCTTGCATCTTCTCCACGCAGATTGATAATGTTTTTTTCTTCATAGTAAATAATATCCAACTCTGCAAAAGCCCGTAAAAGTTCATTCGTCTGCAAAAGATAATCAGGGTTCATACTCCCTTTTTGGGGTTCATCATGCGCTTGTATAAAGGTCTCAAAAATCACGACTCCACCTTTTTTGAGGGCATCGCTCATCTGAGGCATTAAACGGCGGTTGAGGTAGTTGATATTGATGATAAGATCATAGGTTCCATCAATAGTGTAGTGATCTAAATCCACTTCTTGCTTTTGAATACTCGCATCTTCACGGATACAACTGAGTGCATAATCTGAAAGATCAATAGCATCCACCTCAAAACCAAGATCAGCCAAAAAGTGGGTGTTTCTTCCTGTTCCACACGCCACATCTAAAGCACGCCCAACCCTAGCCTCTTTGATATACTTTTGCAAGGTTGGTGCAACATATTGGGGCATCGGTTTTTCAACATGACGGATATTCCATCTCTCTTTATCTTCTTGCATATTAATCCTTAATACGCTGCTGAAGCAAAGCTCCATCAGCTACGTTTACGCCACTTGGGCGACTCAAGCTAGCCTCATTTGAGGCAGAGATTTTATGAGAGTCTATCTCTATACGTTTCATACCCAAACTCTTTGATGATATCGAGTTTTCCATCTTTTCGAAGAATTGCCAGTGATGGGAGTTTGATACCATTAAAAGTCGTATTTTTCACAAAAGTATAGTGAATCTGATCTTCAAAGATTATTTTTTGTCCTACATGTAAGGGTGTATCAAAAGAGTAATCTCCCATAATATCGCCAGCTAAACAAGTGTTACCGCCAAATCTGTAGGTATATTTTTTCTCACCCGCCTCGCCAGAACCTCTTACTATCGCGCGGTATGGCATCGCCAAAGTATCAGGCATATGCGCCTCAGCGGAGGTATCTAAGATGGCAATATCCATCCCATTGTGCATGATATCTAGCACTGTTGCAACCAAATAACCCGTTTGCCAACCCACCGCTTCTCCTGGTTCTAAATAAACTTCGATGCCATTGTGTTTTGCTTTAAACGCTTGAATAACCTCAATGAGACGATCCACATCATAATCAACGCGAGTGATATGGTGCCCACCGCCAAAATTGATATACTTTAGCCCATCGATATAGGCTCCAAACTTCTCTTCAAACGCCGCCAAAACTCCTTCAAGCGCATCTACATTTTGCTCACAAAGTGCGTGAAAATTGAGCCCGTCTATATGCTCTAAAAGTGACGCATCAAAGTTTGCCAACGTCGTTCCTAAACGACTATAAAGCCCACAAGGATTGTACATATCCGCAGGCGAAGAGGAAAACTCTGGATTGACACGAAGCGAGATGGAGAGTTTTGGATTTACATGTAAGACTAGCTCTTTAAAACGCAAAAGCTGCGAAGGCGAGTTAAAAACAAGATGATCTGAAATGGAGGCAATCTCTTGTATATCTTCCTCTTTAAAAGCGGGTGAATAGGTGTGTATCTCTTTGCTTGCATCAAACTTTTTAAACTCTTGGTGCGCAAGTTTTGCTTCATGCAAACCGCTTGCTGTACACCCTTGAAGGTATTGGCTCACGAGATCAAAAGTGGACCACATCGCAAACCCTTTGAGCGCCAAAATGACCTTTGCCCCACTCTCTTGCTGTACCCTTTGTAAAATTTTTAAGTTATTCTCTAAAAGTTGCTCTTCACACACATAACAGGGAGTTTTTATTGCATTATTATCCATATTTTCTACTTTATACTCAAATTTTGCGAAATTGTATCATTTTTAGATTACTAAAAAATATTTCGGGTAAAATAAAGAAAAAATCCAATGGAGCAAGTTATGAAAAAACTGATTTTAACATCTGTAGCACTCTGTTCTATGCTTTTTGCAGCAGAACAAACATGGAGCGAATTTAAGGCAAGTCAAGGCTTCAAAGAGCTTGATTGTGAATTTAAAGATTGCACACCTAAAAAACCTGAGGTGCAAGTGATTGAGAAAACTGTTATCATCGAAAAAGAGGTTCCAGTCGAAAAAATTATCTACAAAGAACGACCAATTGTAGAGGAACAACCAGCACTTGCGCAGCCAATTGCAGAAAAACCGCTTCCAAAAAAAGAGCTTGCAACTTCAGATATTACATTGAACAAAGCTTTTTTTGATATTCATACAGACAAACAAGCACCTATTCAGGATTATATTAACTTCACACCTGGAAAATCTTTTGATATCTATATGTTTACAGACAGTGTAAACAAAGTCAAAGTAACGGCCGATGCGTACATTTACGGAAATATTCTCGTGCCTGATACAATCACGACAGATGATGTTTACATGTATGTGGGTGAAAAATATGATTATAATAATTGGTCTTGGAGCAAACATATCTCTTATAACAATGGCCAAACACAAGATAGTGATTATTTTCTAGCAAAAGTACAAAAAGACAACAAAGGAAGACGCTATGTGGCATATAAAATATCGATTCACATGGTTGAGCCATGGCGCTTTAAAACAGCGGAAGAAAACGTCAATCCAAACACATTTTTCTTTAAAATGGCACCAAATATAAGAGGTTTTAAAAGCCAATTTTTACCAGCAGAAATCTATATAAGTAATGAAAATTAATACCTTGTAAACCTAAAATTCGACTTTTAGGTCCTTTCTTGAGGATCACCCCTCAAGAGCAAAATCCCTAATAAATGACGCGATTGCGTCCCTCGCTTTTGGCTTGATACATTAGTTTATCAGCATGGTTTAAGAGTGTTTCAAAATCTTTGAACCGAGGCAATAAGGTTGCTACTCCAAAACTTGCAGTAAAAGACACGCTTTGTTTATTTGCATCTACATGTAAGGTACTGATTGTTTCTTTGAGCTCTGTGGCTAGAAGAATGGCTTCTTGTAAGGAGGTATTTCGCATCAAAACAACAAACTCTTCTCCTCCAATACGTGCAAAAATATCATCATTACGAATACGGTTTTTAACCGCTTGCGTAAGCGCTACAAGCACAGTATCTCCCGTTTGATGCCCGTATGTGTCATTGATAGTCTTAAAAAAAATCGATATCAAACATAATCAAAGAAAGCTCAGAGTTGTAACGCAATGCTGTGCTCACTTCTTGCTCGGCACGCTCTACTAAAAAACGTCGATTATAAATATGCGTTAGCGAATCTTTTATAGCAAGTTCAAAAAGTTTTTGGTTTGCAAGTTGTAGATCATTTGTTTTTTTGAAAACTTGATCTTCTAAATTTTTTGAAAGAAAGGTAAGCTGCGCAGTTTTTTCATTGATTTGTTGCAGTAAAACGCCAAAAAAAAGCGTAATCGTCACCATAGCAGCAATAAACTCTTGAAGATAGAGTGTATTTTGAACCGCATTAAATATTGCAAATGGTCCTTTGTGATCTGCTGTAAAATAAATGGCAATCATGCTCAAAAGAACACTCATGAGTAAGCTCTCTACAAGTCCTCTGCGGTAACCAATCCACAACAAAGCAAGTATAAAAATAATTGGGGTTGATGGGAGGAGATTGGGGCTGAAATCGCTTGAAAAGAGAAAAAATGCAAGCGCAAGCGTCAGAGGAATCATAATAAAAGACTCTATAGAAAAATGTGAATCTGAAAAAAACTGCTTTTTCTTTTCATACAGTGTCACCAATAAAGGCGTAAACAGTAAAATACCCAGTGCATCACCAAACATCCAAATGCGCCAAAATGCAAGAAAGTTGTTTTGACTTTCAATCTGAGCGTGGTACACAGCAGCACCAAGAATCGCACCTAAAGCCGGAGAAAGCGTGAGTGCAACGATAACAAAAAGAAGAAAGTAGCGGATATTTTCAAAATTATGTCGGGAATCGGAAAATTTTTGAATCATAATGGCTGCAAACATTGTCTCACCAAGATTGATAAGCCCAAATTCCAAGGCCTGTAAATATGTAAATGTCGGGGTATATGCGATGATTTCAGATGGTAAGATGACTGATGCATACAAAAGCCACTCGCGCATGGGGCGCACTAAAAAAAGAAAAAGCAAAAAACCATTTGGAAACCAAACAATAGAAATGCCCTCGCTCATCGTCGCAAAGTAAATGCTCAGTTTACTAAGTGCGATATATCCAAGAGCAAGAAGCAATAAAAACGGAGGGAAACACAACACTTTATAACGGCTACATGTAAGCATTTTTACTCCAAGCTCTTCAATTTTTTAAATCACACCAAAGAACGTATTATTTTAAATTATTATCGCTAATGGTACGCTAGGCGCGCTTACACGCTCTTTAATTGCTTTAATTTTATAGCTTCTGTGTGCTAAAGAAGCAAACAAAACTTCCAATGATAAAGATTTGAAACTTTTGAATTGTGGTAAAATTCCCTCTTCACTTTAAAGGGTAAGATAGATGAAATCCAAAAATTTAGCAAATATTTTTTATCAATGGGAGGGTGATGTTTTAGTGCTTAACATCTTGGGTACTCCTAGTGCAAAGCGTGATCTCATCGGAAAAGTCAAAGGCAATCAGCTCAAAGTTAGCGTTACTCAAGCGCCTGTTGCAGGTAAAGCAACCGATTACATGGTTCGTTTTTTGGCTAAAGAGTTTGGTATTGGTGCTTCTGAAATCGAAGTGGTTTATGGAAGAATGAATGTCAATAAACAGTTACGCCTCAAAAATCCAAAACAACTTCCATCCTTTATAGAACGCTGAGTTTTGACTCTAAAACCCGCTCTTGTCCAATCCTATAAAGCACAAAATCATACTTGAGCGGATCTACTGCATCAAACTCTTTGAGCTTACATGTAAGCTCTATTGCGGCTTGTAAATCATAAGTTTTACGGCTTAAAAGTCCCAGTTTTTGTGAGACATGAAAGGTGTGCGTATCAAGAGGAATAAGTAGATCTTTTGTATCAATACCGCTCCAAAGCCCCATATCGATAGCATCTTTTCTAACCATCCAGCGCAAAAACATCATCCAGCGTTTGAGTGCGCCTGATCCTTTTGGCTTGCTTGGTACATGTGAGAGCAAAAAATCATACCCTCTTGAGCTGTGCGGGTTGAGGTTTTTGAGTGTTGTTATAAGTGTGTCAAGGCCATCAAGTACACTTTTTTGCTTTGCATATCCGATTTTAAAAATCTCTTGCAAACTCCCATCAAGCCGTTTGAGGGCAATAAATAGTGCAACAATATCTTCACTTGTTTGAAATCTATAATAGTGATTTGTCAAAGCCTCTTGAATCTCTTTTTCACTACTATGGTAGCCATTTTCTATAAGCGAAAAATCAAGAGAATCTAAAAATTTTACAATCTGCTTGACATTCCCGTAAGAAAAAAGAGCGCAAATAAGAGAGATTTTCTCATCCCTGTAACGATGTGCCACCATGATTGGATCGAGTTTTTCAAGAGTAAGCTCACTAGCAGAGTTGCGTTTTATAAGTTCGGCATCAAGAAGATTTTTGACTTTAGCTGCCGAGTTGGTAGAGTTTTTTTCTTTCACTTGAACCTGCGATATTGAGCTGTTTTCTGTATTTTGCAATAGTACGGCGCACCATAACGACTTTAAAATTATCTTGTATCATTTCAAGAAGTTTCATATCGCTTAATGGTTTTTTAGTGGATTCCTCTTTGACAATGCGCTGGAGATACTCTTTAATCGCAGAGTTTGAGGTGTCTTCATCAATGGCGGTGGTAAAAAACTCTTTCATCGCAAAGACTCCACGATCGCAGGCAATATATTTGTTTGCTATAGCACGGGAAATCGTTGAGGGGTTGTGCCCAAACTCATCGGCTAGCGTTTTGAGAGTAAGCGGCTTGATGTCGCCGCCTGTAAAAAACTGATACTGGTACTCAACAATCATCAGCCCTACTTTATACAGTGTGGCTTTTCGCATCTCAAGCGCATCTACAAGACTTTTTGCTTCTTTGATCTTTTGGGAGATAAACTCATGCGCAACGCCATAAGCGGTATCAATGGTGATGATGGGATAATAAGCATCATTGAGCTTGACCTCAATACCATTTTCCTCATCAAAAAAAATCATCAAATCAGGGATTACCTGCATAGAATCCTCGAAATATTCAATGGCTGGAGGGTTTTTAAAACTGCTAATTACTTTGAGTGCTTCGGCGTAATGAGGGTCTTGAGAAAATGTGTGCATTTGTGCCATATTGTTGATGAGTTGCACGCTAAGCGCATAGGCTCCATCGCTAACTTGTGTATTTTCAAGCTGAAATAAAAAAGACTCTGCGAGATCTTTTGCACCAATTCCAACGGGATCGACATGGATAAAACGCTTTCGTACTCGCTCAAACGTATCCAAAGTGATAGAATTTTTTTTACAAAATTGCTCGCTTTCGCCTTCATAATAGCCATTTTCATCAAGATTTTCCACAACAAAACGAGCTATTTTTTGAGAAATTGGTGTTGGAAAAAGTGGTGCTTGCAGCTGAATATCTAGCACATCATACAAGGAGCGTTTTTGGATAGTAAGCGCTTCTAAGCGTTCACTTCGTGAGTTTGCAACACTCTTTGAGATAATCTTTCTTGGCAATTTGCCCTCAAAACTCTCTTCAAAGCCACTTTGCACTTCCACAACAGGATTGGCCTCTATAAAAGGCTGCATCACTTCGCCCAGCTCACTCAAACTTGAGTGCAAAATAGGTAGCCAGTTGCGCAAAGTGTTTGAGAGTTTATTTTTTGTCTCAACACTTTGCGTAACTCTTAAAGTAGCCATCTATTTTTTAAAAAATCAAGTCCTAAAACTTGAAATCCTCGCCAAGATAATGTGTTCTTACATCCGCATTTTTACTAATCTCTTCACTGGTTCCACTCGCTAAGAGTGCGCCTGATTTGATAACATACGCTCTGTCACAAACAGCGAGCGTTTCACGGACGTTGTGGTCAGTTATCAGCACGCCAATATCATAACTTACCAGTTGCTTGATAACATTTTGAATATCCAAAACGGCAATCGGATCGACGCCTGCAAAAGGTTCATCGAGGAGCAAAAATTTTGGTTTATTGACAAGCGCACGCGCAATCTCAACACGCCGACGCTCTCCACCACTTAAACTTATCCCTTGACGGTAGCGAATCGGCTCGATGTTAAACATATCAAGCAGTTCATTGATGCGCTCCTCTTGCTCTTTTTCACTCATTTTTGAAGCTTGTGCAGCCACTAACAGATTGTCTTCAACACTCAAATCTTTAAAAATGGAAGCTTCTTGCGGAAGATAACCGATCCCTTTTTTTGCCCTTACATGTAAGGGAAGTTGTGAGAGATTTTCTCCATCAAAAAACACTTCACCGCTACTAGCTTCCACAAGTCCGCAAATCATATAAAATGTGGTTGTTTTTCCAGCGCCATTGGGGCCTAGAAGTCCTACAACCTCGCCACTTTTTACCTCAAGCGACATTCCACGCACAATTTCTAAAGTTTTGATCTTTTTGGTCAGATTTTGGGCTTTTAAACTATGCATCTTCAATCCTGTATAATCTTTTTTCTTCTAACTTTTCAAGCGCTATCACAAGCACGGGAATCGCTGCGCTTTTTAAAATATTTAGCAAAGTTTCATCGCCCCACTCTACAAAATGGTATCCATCGCGCTCAAGCTCTTCAAGCATTCCAAGTGATAAAAAATGCTCAATCCCATGGTTATAGATGTCATAATGAAAAATATTTTCTCCATAACACTGCTGGAGCGAAAAAGTAGGCGAAGTAACGCTCTCTTTAACCCCGAACTCTTTGGCAAAAGCAGAAACGAAAGTGGTTTTACCAGCAGCAAGATCACCGCGTAAAATGACAACGCCGCCCTTTGGTAAGAGTGTAAGTAGCTCTTTTGTCAAAATACCCAACTCATTTTTATCTAAAACAAACTCTTTCATAAGGCTGAAGATACTTGGATAATCTGTTCTAGTTTTGCTTTTGCTCTACCGCTTTGAAGTTGCTCTTTGGCAATCGCGATACCATCTTGAAAATCTCGTGCCATGCCATCGACCATAAACGCCGCTGCCGCGTTGAGTAAGACAATATCGCGTTGTGCATCAGTGGCACGATTTTGAAAAATGTCTCTGAGAATTTGCGCATTGACTGCACCATCGCCACCGATAATTGCACTTAGTGGAGCTCTTTTGATTCCAAAATCGAGCGGATCAATCATAAACTCATCAATAGCTCCATTTTTCAATCTCGCCGCATACGTTACATCACTAATACTAATCTCATCCATGTGCTCAGCCGATGAGACTACAAGGGCATCAGTGGAGCTGTTATCTTGCAGGGCATGCGCGAGTTTTACAACAAAGCTTTTATCAAAAACTCCAAGGAGCGTTTTTTTGACACCCGCAGGATTCGTAAGCGGGCCTAAGATATTAAAAATAGTTTTATCGGGAATGGATTTGCGAATAGGCATAATAAATTGCATAGCAGGATGGTAGTTTTGTGCAAACATAAAAGTAAAACCTGTTTCTTCTAAAAGTCTTGCACTTTTTTGGGCACTTAAATCAAGCCTGATTCCTAGTTTTTCAAACATATCTGCACTTCCAGACTTACTCGTCACCGAGCGACTTCCATGTTTGGCAACATAAATATCCGCCGATGCAACAAGCAAAGCAACCGTTGAAGAGATATTGAAGCTTCCTATTTTATCTCCGCCGGTGCCCACAATATCTATGAGTTTCTCTTGTATAGTAGGGCTTACATGTAAGGGTATTGAGTGAGAGCGCATCACATGTGCAGCAGCGGCTATGGTCTGTACTTCTGTATTTTCGTCCAAGCGCAAACCGCTTAAAAGTGCAAACATCTCCTCATCACTCATCTCATGTTTAAAAAGGCGTTCAAACTGTTGTAAAGAGTCTTCATAACTCATGCCAACTCCTTTATATACTTATCTTGTTCGGATTTTGGAGTGGATTTCATGGTTGGAAGAGCGAGAACTTGGTACTTTTTTGCACCACTAAGATATGCAATGCTGATGATATCGCCAATGGCCACATCTTTGCTTGGTTTAACCACTTTCGTATTGATACTGACAACACCATTTGCTATCATATCTTGGGCAACTGAGCGTCTTTTTGTAAGATTTACACTGTTTAAAAATTTATCGATTCGCATAAGAGAAATATTCCAAAAATTAATTTTCTTTATTTTAGACAAAAGAACCTAAAACAGATGTAAAAGTTGGAACAATTTTTGCAGTAATTAAAGAATGAAGCGTTTTTTGATAAAAAAAAGAGTTTTAGGAGCTTGTTTTTCAGTGCATTTTCTATGCAACCATTCCTAAGAGCTTGCTTTTTTTAAGCAGAATACTTATAACAAAAAATCACACTTTTACTCTATCTTCTAACGCTCGTGTTAAAGATAGAATATCGATATTTTCTAGACTAACACCGGTTGGAACGCCCTGCGCTATTTTTGTAAATCGAAGATCGTACTCTTGCAATTTATCTTCAATATATAAAATCACAGCATCATTTTGAATCGATGGAGTGAGTGCAAAGATTACTTCGCTAACACCACTTGAAACCATATCTTGAAGATGGGAAATATCGAGATGTTCTAAAGAATCAAGCACAAAATATCTACCATCAAAGAGTCCATTTTCCTCAAATGTCAAAATATCTTTTGCATTTTCCACAATACATAACACCTCAATATCTCTTGAACTATCACTACAAATGGCACAAAGCTCATCTTCACTCATACCACCGCAAGAGATACATTTTTTAAGCGTTCCAACAGCATTTTCAATGGCATGCGCTAGCTTTATAGCGTTAAAGCTATCTTTCATCACCATATGATATGCAAGACGAATGGCTGATTTTTTACCAATGGTAGGCAACTCTTCTAGGGATTCTACAAGACGATTAAACTTTTGCAATGATCTTTTCATTTCTCTCTATCCTTTGGTAAAAAAATCCACATCTTGAGTTTCGCTTTTAAATCTCCAGCAATAGAAAGGGCTTTTTTTCCATAGCCCGTGAAAAGATCCGCGCGTATTGGCGATTTTATAGCAGCGCCTCTATCTTGCGCAAAAACAATATTTTTAATCGAGTGTTTTTGATCTTTTGCATCAATATACAGCATACTTCCAAGGGGAACATACGCACTATCTATGGCCACAGAACGCATCGGGGTCAAGGGAACGCCAAGTGAACCTGTCACATTTTTTGAATCTCTTTTTTTAAAATAGACAACTCTTTCATTGTGATTTAAAACTTCATCGAGCTTCTCTGGATGCTCTTTTGCCCACAATTTGATATCTTCTAAAGACATATGGTTTGCGCTCATATACCCTTTTGCTATAAGATATTTGCCAATTGAGGAGTATTTGTGTCCATTGGTACCGCCAAATCCTACAAAAAGAGTTTCATTGTTATCAAGTTGCACCCGTCCAGAGCCTTGAATTTCAAGAAAAAATGCATCCACTTTATCGTCCACATAACATAAAACAGGAAGGTTTAAGTTGCTATGCCCTGCTCTTGAATTATTGTATTTTGTACTATTGATGTCTTGCATTTGTGTGGCAATATTTATAAATTTAAAACCCGTTGGTTTGGCATAAAGAGGATAGATATATTGATCATGTTTACTCAGCGAACCATGCAGTTCTGGCTCATAGTAACCCGTCAGTGTTCCCTCATCTTTTTGCTCATCGACAATCTTATAAAGCTTAAAATTCTTTTTAATAAAAAGCTCTTTATCGCTTACATGTAAGGCATTTTCACACAAAGAACCATACATTTTTTTCGTTGTAGGCGATTTACAGTTGTTGATAAAAATAGTGACAACTTCATCAAAATTTTCATGGTCAAACTGTACAAGCTCATTGATATTTGCAAAGTTTTGTCCTAAATCAGAAACATTGAGTTCTGAATTTAAAAAGTTTTTTGTTATGTAATCCATGGGGCTGCTAGAAATGAGTGGCGGTATGTTTTTCTTATCATCTTGAGTGACTACGAGTTCATCTGCTCCTACTTGAGCCTCAAATATCAGAAGCATAACAAAGAAAAAAGTGGTCAAGAAAGAAAAATTCATTCTCATTTATACCTCTGTAGCTCTTTTGCGAGATATTCTCCCGTGTAACTGTACGTCTCTTTGTAGTGTGCAGCGAGCTCTTCAGGTGTTCCAACAGCTACAATTTCTCCGCCACCGCTTCCGCCCTCTGGTCCCATATCTATCACATAATCCGCATTTTTAATCATATCAAGATTATGCTCGATTACTAAAACACTATTGCCTAGTTCTACGAAATTGTGAAGCACTTTTGTTAAACGGTTTACATCATCAAAATGCAAACCAGTTGTCGGTTCGTCAAGCACATAAAGCGTTTTGCCCGTATCTTTGCGGCTGAGCTCTTTAGAGAGTTTAATACGCTGTGCTTCCCCGCCCGAAAGTGTAACGGCGTTTTGACCGAGTGTGATATATCCAAGTCCAACATCATAGAGTGTTTGAATTTTTATCTTAATCTTTGGAATCGGATCAAAAAACTCTAAAGCCTCTGCAACACTCATATTTAAAACATCAGAGATACTTTTGCCTTTATAGAGTATTTCAAGTGTTTGAAAGTTATAACGAGTTCCCCTACAAGAGTCACACTTCACCATAATATCTGGCAAAAAGTGCATCTCAATCTTGATTTCACCCTCTCCTTGGCACTTCTCACAACGCCCGCCTTTGACGTTAAAACTAAATCTTGAGCTTGTATAACCACGAATATTTGCCTCTTTTGTTTTTGCAAAAAGGTTGCGTATCTCATCCATCACGCCTGTATAAGTCGCTGGATTACTTCGAGGTGTGCGTCCTATTGGGCTTTGGTCAAGATAGATTACTTTATCGACATGTTCTAGACCATCGATTGTGACCCCTGCAATTTTATTTACTTTTCTTGCATGGTTGAGTATCTCTCTAGCTGTTGGCAAAAGTGTTTGTAAAATCAAAGAACTTTTTCCGCTGCCACTTACACCTGTGATACATGTAAGGTTATTGAGCGGGATTTTGACACTTAAATCATTAATATTATTTAATGTCACATTTTTTATCTCTAAAAACTTCTCTTGCGGACGTCTATAAAAATATTTAATATCTTTGCGTCCCGTCATATAATCAGCCGTGAGCGTATCTGCTTTTTTGAGCTCTTCATAGGTTCCAGCAAACACCACTTCACCGCCAAATTTACCAGCGCCAGGGCCAATATCTACAATAAAATCTGCATGTTCAATCGTTTCTTTATCATGCTCGACGACAATTACACTATTGCCTTTTTCTTGAAGTGAGCGCAAAGTACGGATGAGTTTTAAAGTGTCGCGTTCATGAAGCCCAATACTTGGCTCATCTAAAACATACATGACTCCCGTTAAGCCACTGCCAATTTGTGAAGCGATACGAATACGCTGTGCTTCCCCGCCACTAATGGTTCTCGCATCACGTCCAAGCGTGATATATCCAAGTCCTACATCATATAAAAAGTAGAGTCGCTCACGGAGCTCATTTAAGATTGGAGCGGAGATCATTGCGTTTTTTTCATTAAAATGAGAAAAATTATCATCATTTTTAAACCACTCATAACTTTTTGCAATTGGCATATCTAAAATATTTGCAAGAGGCATCCCTGAAACTTTTACGGCTAAACTCTCAGGTCTTAGCCGATGCGCATGGCAAACATTACACACTTTTTCACTCATATAATCGGTGAGTTCTTTGTCATCTTTAAACATATCATATGCAATTTTAATGATTCCTGGCCAAATCCGCTTAACGGGATGACTTTTCCAAAGAAAAGTCACTTCATCGATACCACCATGTAAGATAGCTTTTTTTTGATACTCTTCAAGTTCAGTAAATGGGATTTTAATATTGATTCCATTTGCCTCGCAAAATCCCTTTAAAAAAGTAAAATAGTACCCTTTGTTAAACCCATAAACAATCTTTACAGCCCCATTTTCTATAGTCAAATCTGCGTCAATAATCTTCTCAGTATCCAAAGCATAACGCATCCCAAGGCCATCACACTCAGGACATGCGCCCTTTGGAGAGTTAAAAGAGAACGAAAGCGGTTCAAGCTCATCAAAACTTATCTTACAATCAAAACAAGCATTGTGCTCACTATAATGGATACTCGCATCTGTGAGTCCTAACTCTTCATGATTTAAAATCTCTACTTCAAGCTCTCCGTAACTCTCTTTGAGTGCTTTTTCAACATCCCCAGCAATACGGTCACGATTTTCTTCGCTAATAACAAGACGATCTATGACGACTTTTATAGTATGTTTTTTTGTTTTTGAGAGTTCTATCTCTTCATCAAGTCTCACCATTACACCATCGATCATTGCTCGAACATACCCTTTATGCACTAACGACTCTATCATCTCGCCAAAAGAACCTTTTTTCTCACGTGCAAGGGGTGCGGTGATGACTACTTTGGCACCAACGGGAAGTTTTAAAACCTCATTGATAATATCTTCTGCACTCATTTGTGTAATCTGTTTTCCACACTTATGGCAGTGTTGTACACCAACACGCGCATACAAGAGACGCAAATAGTCGTAAATCTCCGTGATAGTTCCAACGGTTGAGCGAGGATTTTTTGAAGTTGTTTTTTGATCAATAGCAATAGCAGGAGTGAGTCCTTCGATTTTGTCAATATCTGGCTTACCAATGCGATCTAAAAACTGTCTTGCATACGAAGAAAGTGACTCGATATAGCGTCTTTGTCCCTCAGCATACAGCGTATCAAAAGCCAACGTAGATTTTCCACTTCCACTCAAACCTGTACAAACGACAAGTTTATTTTTTGGTATTTCTAAAGAGATATTTTTTAAATTATTTTCACGTGCACCAAATATTTTTATCATTTTCTATCCTTGTACAAAAAAAGTTTTATAAGTTAAATAAGCAACAACACCGACATAAAAGAGCACGAGAGATCTTCTTTGCAGTGTTTCACTTGTTTGATGTTTCATAAGCACACCAAAATAAACACCAAGAAGTGAAGCCACACCAATAATAAGACCAGTGTGATAATCAATATTTTCATGATAACTTTGTGAAATAAATCCTGAAATAGATGAGTACATCACAAAAAAGAGACTCGCAGAGGTCGCTTTTACTAATCTTACATTAAAATACCCAACCAAAATAGGAACGAGTAAAATAGAACCACCAACCCCTATAGAAGTGCCCAAAACTCCTACAATCGCGCCCATAATAAAAAGTACGATTGGATGCGCATTTTTCTCTTTTCCACGGGTTTTAACTTTAAAAAAGAGCCTAAGAAGCGCAAAAATAGAGAAACTTAAAAAGAGAATTTGTAGCGTCAATCCAGAAACATTGGCTACGATAAACCCACTAAAAAGCGCACCAATAAATCCACCAGATCCAATAATTGAGACCATTTTGACGTCTAAACTGCCCTTTTTTAGGTTTAAGTAACTGCCATAAATGGAGCTAAAAACCATTTGCACAACCGAAATACCAATAGCTGCTTTGATGTCATAGCCTAAAAAAAGCAATAAAGGCACTAAAATCGTGCCGCCTCCAATACCAAAAAAACCTGACAAAAATCCAACAAAGCTACCAAGTAACAAGAGTTCTAACATTAATTCTCTTTATTTTATTTAGGATTGATTATACCGCATGATAGCTTATGATGCCATATTGCTTGGATTCCTATTAATTTGATTTTAGGTTTGCATAACGTATAATCTTTTAAATTTTGCACACTGGACAAAAAATGCTATCCATTATTACGAACGCTGCAACAAATTTTTGTAGGCACCAAGTTCGACTTCCTTACCAATTTAAAACGACTATTCCAAAAATGAGAATGGTTCTTGCTAGTATCGAAATAGTTGAAAAACAAAAGGTGCATACTATTTATATTGGGATTTCAAAAGATCTTTTACAATATATTTGTGAGATCTTTTTATTTGAAGATGAAAGTGATGATGAAACGCTTCAAGATATGGTTTTAGAGACAACAAATATGATTGTTGGAAGCGCAAAGGTTTTGGCGCAAGAAACAGATGAAACAAAAGTTTTCAATATCGGCACACCTGTGTATTTAGAAACTAAAAGATTTAACCATCCTTGCGATGCTATGAGCAGAATTGTTTTAGAAAATGGATCACTATTTGTTGCAATGAAGGAAAAAAATGCCACAGTATCATGAAAAAGAGTTTGACGAAGAGCAAGAGTTAGCATGGATGAACTATGAGGGTTTGCTTGATATGGAAGTGGAATTTGTAGCTGATCTTGGTGAAACAGAACTCTCCATCCGAGATATTTTACAACTTGAAAAAGGCTCCGTTATTGACCTCAAAAAGCCTGCAGGAGAGAGCGTAGAATCTTATGTAAATGGGCGTATTTTAGGCAAGGGCGAGGTGATGGTTTATGAAAAAAATCTTGCTATTCGTATCAACGAAGTGTTGAGTTCTAGTGCAGTTTTATACCATTTATCAAAGGAAAAATTATGAAAAAAATCTTCTTTGTGCTTCTCATTCCTTTTCTGCTTCAAGCGTCAAAAATATTAAGCTATAACGTATATGAAAGAGCAGATCGGGTTGATATAGTATTTACATTTGATACTCCTTTTGAGGGAGTTATCTCGCAAGATATGCAAGATGATAAACTTATCATCAAACTTGATGATGCCACTATTGAATCTGAAAAAACAAAACCGTTAAACTCTCAATACATCTCTAAACTTATCATCACTCCGCTGAGCAACTATGTACAAATTGTGGCAGATGTCCCAACTGATGTACAAGTCCAAGCTTCTAAAACTGCAGATTCTTATGGACTCAGACTTCGCTTTGATAAAGGAGCAACGACCATTCCCTCAGATACAAAGAGTGCCGCTCCATTACCAACCAAACCAGATATAGAAATATCTACTGGATATTATATTGTTATTGCAGTTTTACTCGCGATGCTTGGTTTTGTTTTTTATTTGAAAAAGAAAATGAATGTTGTTATTCCGCAAACAAAAAATGCCACCCCTTCTATAAAGCCTTCAAAAAAACCATGGATGTTTAGTGGAAAAAGTGAAGTGCATGAAGAGTTACAAGTTCGTTTTTCAAAGCAACTCGATCAAATAAATAGAATTGTTATGGTTGATTATGGACATTTAAGCTATCTCATTCTTGCTGGTCAAAGTAACATTTTGCTTGATAAATTTGAAGATGATAAACCTCTGAATAAAAATGAGTTTGAGAATTTGCTTAAAGAGAGAAATGATGAGTTAAATGCCCTCTTAAATTCACAACCAAAAGAGAAAGAACCCTTTCAAACATATAAAGAAAAGGCAGCTTCCATCGCTTATGATGCGTATGATGCCTAAGTATTGAAAATTTTAGTAGGTTCTGAAGCGGTACAAAAACAAATTTTAAGAATTTTTTGGATAAAATTTCAGCCTTAAAGCAGAAGCCGGCATAGCTCAGTTGGCTAGAGCAGCTGATTTGTAATCAGCAGGCCCGGG
>JAVHOA010000085.1:0-10627 GCA_036169815.1 Sulfurimonadaceae bacterium | reverse complement strand
TTAAAATGAGCCATGAAAAACTCTCTATTATTATGTTAAAATTGCGCATCTATTTCGAAGGTAAAATCTATTGATCCATTTTGAACCCTATCCATTTGAAAAACTCAATACTCTTTTAAGAGATATAACCCCCAATACTGCTTATGAACCTATTATTTTAACCATTGGCGAACCACAATTTGAGACACCCACTTTTATACAAGAGGCACTTTGCAAAGCAGCTCCACAGCTGCGACGATATCCAAAAACAGGCGGCGAGCTTACACTTGTGCAGAGCATAAAAAACTTTGTGCAAAAAAGATTTGGTGTTGCCTTGAGTGATGCGCAACTTATCCCGACTTTTGGAACGCGTGAAGTGCTTTTTAACTTTCCTCAGTTTTTACTGCATGATAAAAAAGAACCTGTGATGGCTTACACAAACCCTTTTTATCAGATTTATGAGGGTGCTGCACTCGCTTCGCGTGCAAAAGTGATTCACATCAATCTTGAAGAAAAAAATGGTTTTAAACCGCTTATTGAGGAAGAACGTTTGGCAGAGTGCGATCTTGTTATCATCAACTTTCCAAACAACCCAACCGCTTCAGTTTTAGATATTGATGAGCTCGGTGAGTGGGTAAAACTTGCATTAAAATATGATTTTGTTTTGATGAACGATGAGTGTTATAGCGAGATTTATACAGACAAACCAGTGCCATCTTTGCTTGAAGCATCCTTACATGTAAGCAATAATGATTTTAAAAATGTGTTGGTTATCAACTCTATCTCAAAACGCTCTTCAGCTCCAGGGCTTCGAAGTGGTTTTATTGCAGGGGATGCCACACTCTTAAAAGAGTATTTAAACTACCGCACCTATGTGGGTTGCGCATCACCGCTTCCACTTCAAAGTGCAGCCGCGGCCGCTTGGAATGATGAAGCACATGTAGCCGTTTCTCGCGCGATTTATAAAAACAATTTTTTACTTGCTCGTGAGATACTCGGCTGTGAGATAAGCGAAGCGACTTTTTATGTTTGGCTCAAAGTTGAAGATGCCTTAGGCTTTACATGTAAGCTCTATTCAGAGTATAACGTCAAGGTTTTACCGGGTGAATTTTTGGCTCGTAGCGATGCAGGTGGCGTCAATCCAGGTGTTGGATATGTACGTATTGCTTTAGTCGAAAATGAGCAAATAACAAAAGATGCTCTCAAACGCATCAAGGAGTGTCTCGTATGAAAGATTTAAAAGCAGAGGTGTATAAAGCGCAAGCAGAGGGCAATATTGCAAAACTCTACTCTTTAGAAGCGCGTGCACAAGATGAGCTTAGCGAAGATGAAGTGATGCGCTACTACTCAAATATTTTAGAGCTAGCGCTTGAGAGACTCACAGAAGTGCTTGAAAAAACCATCAAACTAGACGTGGCAGATGTGCAAGATTTTGCTACACTTCGCGCTTTGTATGAGTATGCCGTGGAGCATTATAGTGCTGGTAGTGTACACGATGCGTCCGCACTTTTTGAGATTCTTGGCGGTTTGAGCAACTCACAAGCATTTAGTGAATCGATGAAGATCCATCAAAAAGCAGCCGATGCAAAAATAACAATTGATGATTTTATCAATGAGATTGCAGATATTGAGCAAACGCAGCAAAACGGCACTTTTTATGTGAGTGCATTTCTGCCAAAAGCAAAAACACTTTAATTGAGGAAATAAAAGAGATGAAAATACATTTTATAGGAATTGGCGGCATCGGAATCTCTGGGCTTGCACAATATATGCAGTTTCAAGGTCATGAAGTCAGTGGTTCAGATGTCAAAGAGACGCTTATTACACAAAAACTTCGCTCCATGGGAATTAGCATTACTATTCCTCACTCAAAAGATGTGATTGGTGATCAAGATTTGATTATCCACTCAGCCATTATTCGTGCAGATAATTCTGAAGTGCTTGCAGCAAAAGAGAAGGGGATTCGCGTGCTTGCTCGCCGTGAGGCACTTTTAGAGATACTCAATGAAAGCAAAGTCTATGCAGTTGCAGCAGCGCATGGAAAGAGTACAACAACAGCGATTTTATCGGCGATTATGCATGGCTCGGCGATTATTGGAGCGGAATCAAAAGAGTTTGGATCCAATGTGCGCTATGAAAAAGAGACCGATGTGCTTATATTTGAAGCTGATGAGAGCGATGGAAGTTTTGTAAATTCAAATCCATATTGTGCCATTGTGATCAATGCGGAGCCTGAACATATGGAGTATTATAAGTATGATTATGATCTTTTTTTTAATGCCTATCGAAAATTTATAGCTTCAGCAAAACATAGAGTGCTCAATGCAGAGGATGAATTTTTAGCAACACTAGACGATGTTGAAGCAGTGCGTTTGTATCCAAGCAAAGATATCAGCAATATCGCCTATGTGCTCATTGAAGATGAGCCACATACGAAATTTACGCTCAAAGAGTTTGGAGAGTTTTGTGTTTGGGGCTTTGGTGAGCATATCGCCATTGATGCATCACTTGCGATTTTAGCGGCTATGGAAGAGATGGAACTTGAAGCGATTCGTAAAAATCTTTTGAACTTTAAAGGGATTAAAAAGCGTTTTGATATTGTGAGTAGCGACAATAACTCGGTTATCATTGATGATTATGGGCACCATCCAACAGAGATCAAAGCGACCATGCAATCAGTCGGCGAGTACGCACGTCTCAAAGGATTTCACAAGATTACAGCAATCTGGCAACCACATAAATACTCAAGGACTTTGGACAATTTAGAAGCATTTGTGAGTTGTTTTGAGGGGTGTGATGCGCTTATCATACTTCCTGTTTGGGCTGCGGGTGAGGCGGTACGCGGCATTGACTTTGAAGCTGAGTTTGCACGCTACAATCTTACAATGGCACACGACCTCAAAAGAGATGGCGCCAAACTTTCTGTGCTCAAAGAAGATGAAGTCATCCAAACACTTGATACTGGAATCATTATAGGTTTTGGTGCGGGCGATATCACCTATCAATTAAGAGGTCTTCTCTAGTGGCATATGTTTACGCACTTGTTGCACTTGTGCTGATTTTTGCTCTTTTGCACTACTTTACAGAGCTCAAAACAAAACAAAAAGTCGCCGTTGTTGCAGGGCTTGGTTTGGCGATTGGCGCGGGGTATCTGTATAACAGGTTCACAGCGCAAGAGCAAGCAAAGATTTTGCGCGTCACACAAGATTTTCAAAATGGAAAAAACCTTACATGTAAGGGCAAAGATATCAATGCAAGCAACTACACGCTCAGTATTGGAACCTATACATTTATAGGCAAAGAAAACACTCCAAATAATGGAGATATGGTAAGCGCGTCTTCATGCGAGTAAACGCCACTTCCCACTTCGATACGCTTACCGCAGCGCTTGATTTAAACCAGCATATTGCAGGTTTGCAATCCTTCTTTTCTCGCGAACAAACACTTTACATAGACGGCGACCAAGAGCGCCATTTTCGTTTTATTAAAGAGCTTGAAAAAATCGAGTTTAGGGCACCTCCACATATTGCGCCTTTTGGCACTTTTATCATGCACCTCAAAAAACATGGAGTGCTGCAATTTGATCAGATTTTTGAGATTGTCAAACTGATGCGTTATATCCGTTACTTTAAAAATCGTGAGATTCGTGGGATGTTTGGTGAATGGGTCGATAAAGTGATGATTCCAAAAAACTCTCTTGATATAGAGCGCTATTTTGATGAGAGCGGAAACTTCAACGAGCATCTTGATACGAAGTTGCAAAAACTAAGCGAGCGCATTAAGGGTCATAAAAATGAGATAGCATCAGCACTCAAACGTCTGGTGCATGGACAAAAACTTGGCTCTTATCTTGTAGATACGCAGGTGCATTATCTCAATGATGAGGAGTGTTTACTTGTTCGTGGCGGATTTAATCATGTCTTAAAAGGAAGTGTAATCGGGCGTTCTACGGGTGGGTACTTTTATGTTTCCCCCGATGCCATCATCAAAGAGAAACAATCAATCCGTTTTATAGACCAAGAACGCGACGCACTTTTTTATGAGTATGCAAAAAGTTTCTCTGCAAAACTCTCTGAAATGGTGCCATTTTTGGTCTATATCGATAAAGAGTTTGACCGATTTGATCACTACCAAGCGCGCGTTCACTTTGCAAAAAGCAAGGATTTAGTTATCTTACATGCGCAAAAAAATAGCAATATAGTGATGCATGAGTTCAAGCATCCAGCACTCGAACATGCCAAAAGTGTGAGTGTTGATTTTAGAAAAAACGTGCTGATGATTACGGGGGTCAATGCGGGTGGAAAAACAATGCTGCTCAAATCGATTCTCTCAAGTGCGTTGATGGCAAAATATCTCATTCCTATGTATATTAATGAAAATCGCTCCTCTATTGGGAGTTTCAAGCATATTGACGCCATTATCGATGATCCGCAAAATGTTAAAAATGATATCTCTACTTTTGCAGGACGGATGCAAGCGTTTGCTCATCTTTTTGAACACCGCGCAACGCTTGTTGGAGTGGACGAGATTGAGCTTGGAACCGACAGTGATGAAGCCGCTGCACTTTTTAATGTAATCCTTGATGAATTGATTAAAAGAGATCAAAAAATCGTTATTACTACGCACCATAAACGTCTGGCTTCTTTGATGGCAGATCGTGATGATGTGGAGCTTGTTGCAGCTATCTATGATGAAGAGCGCAGGGTGCCAACCTATGAGTTTTTACATGGAGTCATCGGCAGAAGTTATGCTTTTGAGACTGCAAGCAGATATGGCATTGCGCCCTATATCGTGGCTCGCGCCAAAGAGGTGTATGGACTTAACCATGAAAAACTAAACGCACTCATAGAACGTGGCTCGCAGATGGAGCGAGAGCTCAAACACAAACACAAACTGGTAGATGAAAAACTTGAAGATTTGAATAAAAAAGAGCAAAAAGTGCAAGCGCTTGAAACCTCGCTTTATAGCGAGTCAGCGATGCAAAAACAAAAGCTCAAAGCTGAATTTGACGTAGCAATCAATGAAGCTAAAAAAGCAGCCATTGCAAACGATACCGCGGCAATCCATCGAGCGATGAATAAGGCAAATAATGCACTCCCAAAAGAGCCAATAGCACCGCCAAAGAAAAAAGAGTATCACTTTCATGTGGGTGATTGGATTAAATACCGAGGCAAGCGGGGAAGTATCGTTTCACTCAAAGAAAAAGAGGCGACCATCGAAGTTGAGGGGATGCGTTTGCGCGTTAAAATCTTTGATTTAAAACCCTCAGGCAACGAAGTGGTGAAAAAACAAAAGAGTGTTCTAAGCTTACATGTAGAGAAGAAAAGTGGTCTCACTTGCGATTTGCACGGCATGCGCGCTGAGGAAGCGGAAGATGTGCTAGATAAATTTATCTCCGATGCGCTTATCGCTGGCTGGGATGAGGTCCTTGTGTATCACGGCATTGGAACGGGAAAACTCGCTTATGCGGTGAAAAACTATCTCACAGCCCATCCAAAAGTCAAAAAATTTGAAGATGCTCCCATTCAAATGGGCGGCTATGGAGCCAAACTTGTTACTCTTTAGGAATGCGTTATGACCTACGAAACATATAAAGCAGCGGTTGTACAGTTGAACAGCTACGCGTATCATTACTATGTTTTAGACAATCCGCTTACAACTGATGAGGTGTATGACAAACTCTATCATGAGGTGTGTGCGTATGAGAGAGAAAATCCATCGCAGATTATTGAAAACTCCCCAACGCAAAGGGTTGGCGATGTGGTTTCTCTTGGGTTTGATAAGGCGCGGCATCAAAGCAGAATGTGGAGTTTGGAAGATGTTTTTAACGCCGAAGATCTTTTAAAATGGCTCAACCGTGTGTATAAGTTTGACACAAATGTCACGTTTTACTGCGAGCCAAAATATGATGGAGCGAGTTTAAATCTTTTGTATGAAAATGGAAAACTCGTGCAAGCCATAACGCGCGGAGACGGCGTTGAGGGCGAAGAGATTACGCAAAATGCAAAGACAATGATGTCTATTCCTCTCTCAATCGAGCATAAAGAGCGCATTGAGATTCGCGGTGAAGTTGTTATCTTTAAAAGTGAGTTTGAGCGTATCAATGAAGAGCGTGCAAGAAATGGGGAAAATCTTTTTGCAAATCCAAGAAATGCGGCAGCGGGAAGTTTAAGACAGCTTGATTCAAGTATTACCGCGAGTCGAAACCTAGTATTTTTGCCTTATGGAATCGGAGAAAATAGTTTAGAGATGCAGCTTTTGAGCCAAAGAATGGAGTTTATCTATGCACTTGGCTTTAAAGAACCTCCTCTAAAGGCTACATGTAAGGGTTTTGAAGCGATTGAAGCGGTGTATGCAAAGATGAAAGAGGCACGCGATAGCTATGCCATGATGCTCGATGGTATGGTGGTCAAAGTCGATGCAATTGAGGCGCAAGAAAATATGGGTACCACCGTCAAATACCCACGCTGGGCGGTTGCGTATAAGTTTCCTGCGATTGAGAAAATCACTACAATCAAAGAGATTCTCTTACAGGTGGGACGCAGTGGTGTGGTGACGCCTGTGGCGGTTGTGGATGCTACAAATATCGATGGCGTAGTGGTTGAGCGCGCAACACTGCATAATTTCGATGAGATACAAAGAAAAGATATTCGCCTCAATGACAAGGTGATTATTTTGCGAAGTGGCGATGTGATTCCTAAAATTATTAAAGTTTTGACGCATGAAAGAGATGGAAGCCAGATTGCACTCTCTCGCCCAATATACTGCCCAGTTTGCGGGAGTGAGCTACTCGATGAGGGCGCACTCATCAAGTGCCAAAACCTTACATGTAAGGCGCGCGTGGTAAACTCCATTATCTATTTTGCATCCAAACAGTGTCTCAATATTGATGGTTTGGGCGAAAAGATTGTAAAAACTCTTTTTGATTCTGGCTTAGTGGAGAGTGTTGAGGATATTTTCTCTCTTACACTGGAGCAACTTTTAGCCTTAGAGGGATTTAAAGAGAAAAAATCACAAAATCTGCTTACTGCCATTGAAAATGCAAAAGGGTGTGATTGCTGGAGATTTATCAATGCGCTTGGAATTGAGCATATTGGCGAGGTAGCATCTAAGAGTTTATGCGAAGTGTTTGGAGTTCTTTTTTGTGATGCACAAAAAGAGCAGTTAATTGCCATTGAGGGGATTGGCGAAGAGATGGCAGAATCTGTACTGGAGTTTGTGCGTGTCAATCGTGAACATATTTACCATTTGCAAAATGTGTTACATCCAAAAGTACCAGAGCCAAAAAGTGAGGTCAAAGAAAACCCTCTAAAAGGCAAAACTGTCGTTTTAACAGGTTCCATGAGTCGCCCTCGAGATGCTATCAAAAAGCAGCTTGAGGCGCTTGGCGCAAAGCTTGTCGGTTCAGTTTCTAAAAAGACAGATTTAGTCATTTATGGTGAAGATGCGGGAAGTAAATATGACAAAGCCATAGAGTTTGGTGTCCAAACACTCAGTTATGAAGCGATGCAAGGGATGCTTGATGGTTAAGATTGTAATACTGTTTTTTTCTGTAGCTTTACTTGCATTTGTTGCACAGGCAAAAGAGCGCAATGGAGGTCCTTATCTTGGGCTCAATTATGGAGTTTCAAACTATAATGACGATGGCTTTTATAATCAAGTGCAAGAGAAAAAGATTGGCACATATAGCGTTTGTGGGGGCGCGTACATCAACAGAAATCTCAGCGTAGAACTAGGTTATATGCGAAGTGGTGATTTTAAAATACTTGACACTGCTACAAACAAAAAGAGTTTTAACTATTCGGCGGTGAGCGTAAGTGCTTTGGCGCACTATCCGCTTTATGATGATGCTTGGGACATTTTTGCAAAATTTGGAGCAGGGCAGTCTTATACAACTATGGCAAGCAGTGATGGCTCGGCGCTTGTTGTGGGTGGCGGTGTGAGTTATAGAATCGATGCGATGTTCGCGCTAAAAATGGCGTATGATCGTATGATGTTTACGTATGCGAGTGATACAAGAGGAAAATTTAATATGGATTTACAATACGCATATGCGGGAATTGAGGTACAGTTTTGATACGTTTAGACCACTATTTGGTAGAGTCAGCAAAAGTAGAGACAAGAAATAAAGCGCAAAATATGATCAAAGAGGCGCTTGTCTCAGTCGATGGGATTATTATTTTAAAGGCGTCGCATAAAATAGATCCTGAAAAAAATCAGGTCAAAGTGCAAGAGCATAAAGCGTATGTGAGCCGTGCGGCTTTAAAACTGGATGCTTTTTTAGAGGAGCTCTCTTTGTCCATTGAAGGTTCCAATGCTTTGGATATCGGCTCTTCAACGGGAGGATTTACACAAGTTTTACTTGAGCGAAACGTCTTACATGTAAGCTGTGTGGATGTAGGAAGCGAGCAACTGCACCCTTCGCTTCGATCTGATGCACGCGTGAGTGTGTATGAAAATCAAGATATTCGAACCTTTTGTAGTGATGAAAAGTTTGATCTCATAACAAGTGATGTGGCTTTTATTTCACTGATGCATATTTTAGATGCTATCGATAGGCTCGCTGAGGATAAGATTATTTTACTTTTTAAACCACAATTTGAAGTTGGACGCGAGGCAAAACGTGATAAAAATGGTGTCGTCACAGATGAAAAAGCGATTCAAAAAGCGATGATCCATTTTGAGGATGCATGTATGATAAAAGGGTGGAAACTCATCTTAAAATCTCCATCAAAAATTACAGGCAAAGAGGGAAATCTTGAATACTGCTACTACTATCAAAAATAGTGATGCCATCGCAATTGGCGGTTTTGATGGCTTACATGTAGGGCATCAGCATCTTTTTGCGCAGCTTGGCAAACATGGATGTGTGGTCGTTATCGATTCTGGTTTTGCAAACTTGACTCCAAAAAAAGAGCGAGAAAAGTTTACACACTACCCGCTTTACTACTTTACGCTTGATAATATTCGTCATTTGGATGCAGATGGGTTTATTATGCTTTTAAAAGAGGAGTTTCCTCATCTCAAAAAGATTGTTGTAGGATATGATTTTCACTTTGGAAAAGAGCGAGCCTATACGCACGAGGATCTTAAAGCAAAATTTGATGGAGAGGTCGTTGTGGTTGATGAAGTCAAAATAGATGGCGAATCGGTGCATTCATGTACAATTCGTCACAAACTTTTTGCAGGTGAAATTAAGAGTGCGAGTAAACTTTTGGGTCGTAACTACACCATAAAAGGGCGCCATGTAAAAGGGCAGGGAATTGGGGATAAAGAGCTAGTTGCCACAATCAACTTACATGTAAGCGATTTTATGCTTCCAAAAGAGGGCGTTTACGTCACTTTGACGCGCATAGATAATGAAGAACATTTTCATCCCTCTATCTCGTTTATTGGTCATAGAAGCACAACAGATGGGAGCTTTGCCGTGGAGACGCATATCTTGGATACCACGGTAGAATGTAGAGAGTATGCGAGTATCAGCTTTGTTGATTTTATACGTGAAAATAGAAAATTTGACTCACTCGATGCCTTAAAAACACAGATAATGAAAGATATAAACATAGCAAAAAAAGAGTTAAAGATGTTGCAATTATGAACCAAACCACGACAAATCACATCACAAGAGTTTTTTTACAAAACCATGAGCCGCTCGCGTTTGAATTTACGCAAAATAAAGAGGATTTTATTGTTGAAGAGATCTTTGCAAAACCCTTTAAACAAAAAGGCAACTTTCTCATCTTACATGTAAAGAAATTTAATATGACAACATGGGAGATGATAGAGCGCATTAGTAGTTTTTTACAGATTCACGAAAGTGAAATCGGTTATGCAGGGCTCAAAGACAAGTATGCGACTACAACGCAATACCTTTCTTTGCCACAAAAATATGAAAAAGAGCTCAAAAAGTTCCATGATAAACAGATTGGCATCTTAGAAATTTTAAGAGATACACAAAAGATTAGCATCGGCTCTCTTGCTGCCAATAGATTTCAAATTCGGCTGCATAAAGTGGATGATACCAAAGCGGGTAAAATAGAAAAGATCGCAAAAGCGATAGAAAAAACAGGTTTCGCAAACCATTTTGGATACCAGCGTTTTGGAAAAGATGCGCTCGCTCAAGCAAAAGAGATGATTAGCGGGGAGCTTTTTATCAAAGATAAAAAGATAAAAAAGTTTTTAACAAGTGTATATCAAAGTTATCTTTTCAATGAATGGCTCAATGAACGTGTGCGTTTAAGCAAACAAGAGGGGCTCAATACGCTAAAGCTGCTTGATGGCGATGTGATGATTGGCAAAGATGAGAAGATTTTTACTCCAAAAACCCCTTCGCAAAAAGATTTTTTAGCAAGGAAGATAACGCCTACAGGTTTGCTTGTGGGGCGTGAGGTATTCCGTGCGCGTGATGCTGCTCGAGTTGTCGAAGAGAAGTATGATGACGCACTTTTAGGCGAAAAAGGGCTTCGTAGAGCGGCTTGGATCTATCCAGATATGCTTACATGTAAGTACTTTCAAAAAGATAGAGATTTTTTACTTACTTTTGTGCTTCCCAAAGCCTCCTATGCTACAGTTTTTATCGAAAATATTGCAAATAGAAATTTTCAATAAGATTTAAGAGATAAAAAATATTTATATGATAAGATATAAG
>JAVHOA010000084.1:0-10890 GCA_036169815.1 Sulfurimonadaceae bacterium | reverse complement strand
AGAATTATCACAATTGTGTTGAAAGTAAACAATAAAATGCGCATTGCATCTGAAAAACTGCTTACATGTAAGGAGTTTTTATCTCTTTTATCCCTTATTCAACACACATTTGCCATAATCACACACAAACTATATGGAACGGATTTTTTATGCTGGATTTTACAAAATTTACAAAATATTCTAAACCAGGGCCGCGATACACAAGCTACCCGACTGCTTTGGAGTTTAATGAAGATTTCAAATATGATGAATATATCAATAAACTCTCTTCTCAAGATAAAAACCGTCCTTTGTCTCTTTATTTTCATCTTCCTTTTTGTAGAAATGCTTGCTACTTTTGTGGCTGCAATGTTGTTTTTACTTCCAAAGAGGAGAAAAAAGTAGCTTATATCGAGTATTTACGTAAAGAACTTGTGATTCTTTCGCAACATCTTGAGATGTCCCGCGAAGTGATTCAGCTTCATTTTGGTGGCGGAACTCCAACATTTTTTTCAGCGCCTCAGCTTGCAGAGATTATTAGCATGATCAAAACCCATTTTCCAAATTTCGCAAGCGATGCCGAAATAAGTTGCGAGATTGATCCTCGTCATATTGATGATGCGCAGATGAAAGTTATGAGCGACGCTGGCTTTAATCGTGTGAGTTTTGGGATTCAAGATTTTGATGAAAAAGTACAAGTTGCAGTGCACCGTGTACAACCCTATGAAATCACAAAAGCAGCGATGGAGTTGGCGAGAAAATACAATATGAACTCTGTAAATGTTGATTTGATTTATGGACTTCCCTACCAAACGCTTGCTACTTTTAAAGAAACCTTGGCACTTTCACTCACTCTAGATGCGGACCGTTACGCGGTATTTAACTACGCGCATGTGCCTTGGTTGAAAAAAACGATGCGAAAAATCGATGAAACAACCCTTCCAACACCACAAGAGAAGTTGCATATTATGCAATATACAATCGATTTTCTCACTTCTCACGGCTATAAAATGATTGGCATGGATCACTTCGCAAAACCACAAGATGAGCTATTTCGCGCTATAGAAAAGGGTGAGTTGCATAGAAATTTTCAAGGGTACACGACAAAAGGTGGAGCAGATTTGATTGGAGTTGGGCTTACTTCCATAGGTGAGGGCGTTGATTATTATGCGCAAAACTTTAAAGATATGGATGCGTATGAAGCAGCTATTGATGCGGGAAAACTTCCATTTGAACGGGGCGTGTTGCTCGATGAGGATGATCGTATCCGCCAGTATGTAATTATGGAGTTGATGAGTAACTTTAAGCTTGATATTGCGCGTTTTGAAAAGGTGTTTGGTGTTGCATTTAAAAGCTATTTTGCTGATGCCATCGAAGTGCTAAAACCTTTTGCTGCGGAGGGTTTGCTCACCATGGACGATGCACATATTATTTGTTCTGAGACGGGAACTTTGCTGATTCGCAATATCGCGATGCCATTTGATGCGTATATGAAAAAACATGCAAGCAGCGAAAAAACATTCTCTAAAACGGTGTAGATGATGAGTGAACTATTTAATTTTAAAGAGACCTCTGATGCTTGTATTAAGTGTGGAAAATGTATTCCTGTTTGCACGATTCACAATGTAAATCCCGATGAGGTCACTTCTCCTCGCGGATTTATCGATCTCTTGGGCGCATATCAAGATGGCAAACTCGAGCTTGATAAAAATGCAAAAGATATTTTTGAGAGCTGTTTCTTATGTACAAACTGTGTTGATGTCTGTCCAAAAGCACTGCCAACAGATATGATAATCGAGCAGGTTCGTGATGATATTCGTAAAAAATATGGGATTACTTGGTTTAAGCGAGCATTTTTTTATCTTTTGCGTCACAGAACAACCATGGATATTTTGTTTAAAATGGGGTATGTTTTTCAGACTTGCGGGTTTAAAATAAGAAAAGAGATTGAGTCTATGGAACCGCGCTTTTCTATGCCGATTATCAAAAAAGACAGGCTGCTTCCAAGCATGGGCAAAACCTCTTTTTTAAACGCGCATCCACAAAATATTAGCAATGGCGGTAAAAGAAAAGTAGCGATATTTATTGGTTGTTTGGGGAATTACAACTACCGTCAAGTAGGTGATTCTCTCTTAACAATCTTAAAACATCTCGAGATTGATGCCTTTTTGGCAAAAGCACAGAAGTGCTGTTCGGCACCTGCGTACTTTACGGGTGATTTTGATACGGTTGATTATTTGGCAAAATATAATATTGAGTATTTTGAAAAATTTATCGACGATGTCGAAGCCATTATCATTCCAGAGGCTACATGTAGCGCAATGATGAAGATTGATTATGAGCATTATTTTCATAACCAACCCGAGTGGCAAGCGCGAGGAAAAAAAGTTGCACAAAAGATTTTTATGGCAACAGAGTGGCTTGAGACGCACACCCAGCTCTCCGCTTTGCTAGCAACAAAGGGCAAACAGGGTGTGGATGTCACCTATCATGATCCATGCCATGCAAGAAAGATGCAAGGCGTGTATCAAGAACCGCGCAAGTTAATCTCTCAAAACTATGTAATCAAAGAGATGAGTGATCCAAATGCATGCTGTGGGTTTGGTGGCGTGACGATGCAAACGGAAAAATACCATTTTGCAAAAGCAGCAGGGATCCCAAAAGCAGCGATGATTAAACAAACGGGAGCAAAAGTGGTGAGCGCTGAGTGTAGTGCGTGTCGTATGCAGATCAACAACTCTTTGTACCAAGCAGATGTTGATGTCGTGTTTAAAAATCCAATCGAGCTCATCGCCGAAGCATTGGAGCGTTGATGGAGTTTTGGAATCATATTTATGAGCATTTCAATCCTATAGCTTTTACGTTTTTCATTCCTGTGCATTGGTATGGTTTGATGTATGTGATAGCACTTTTGACCTCTTTAACTATCGCAAAGTTGTTTGTGAAAAAAGATAATTTGGATATTACAACACAGCAGCTTGATAGTTTTTTTATCTATATCGAAATTGGTGTCATATTGGGCGCACGGATCGGGTATATTCTCTTTTATGATCCAAATACACTCTATTATCTTTCTCACCCTTGGCAGATTTTTAGCCCTTTTTCAAATGGAGAGTTTGTTGGGATTCGTGGCATGAGTTATCATGGTGCGCTTTTTGGCTTTTTGCTTGGTGCGTATATTTTCTCTAAGCGCACAGGAAACTCTTTTGGAAAATTTATGGACCTTGTTGCTGTGGCAGTCCCTCTTGGTTACGTGTTTGGGCGTATTGGCAACTTTCTCAACCAAGAACTTATCGGGCGTGTGACCGATGTGCCGTGGGGCATCTATGTAGATGGTGCTCTGCGCCATCCATCACAACTTTATGAAGCGTTTTTAGAGGGGATCGTTCTCTTTTTCATTGTGAGTCTGTATAGAAAGCATAAAAGATTTGATGGTGAACTCATTCTTGTTTATGGGTTTGCTTATGGCATTTTAAGAGCAACAGCAGAGATTTACCGTGCTCCTGATGCTCAAATAGGCTATATCTGTTGTGATGCTATTACGCTAGGTCAAACGCTCAGTCTTGCTATGTCTGGGATTTCCCTTGTACTTTGGATCTTTTTTAGATTACAAAAGAAAGTAGCTCAGGGCAAATAAAATTCCCGTGCGCACTAAAGAGAGCAGGGTCGTTCCGATAATATTGCCAATCTGGCATGAAGAGCAGTGTTTATACTGTTTTCCCTCATACTGCGCATAGAAAAAGTAAACCAAGGTGAGTAGTAACATTCCACCTAAAAGAGCATTCTCACCCATTTTTAAAATGCCAAGAGCTGCTTCTGAGAGAAAAATTTTTGCAAATAAAGCTACGATTCCCAGCACAAATAAAGCTTTAATCGCTTGTAAAATTCTATCTCTTTTAAAAACAGTTGGACAGCCATTTTGTGTAATGGCATCGGTTCCAAAGAGAAGCTTGGAATCAAAAACAGCCTCTTCTTCTTTTGAGAGCCTTTGACGCAAAGTCGCTCCAAAAAGGTAGTCAATCTTTCTTTGCAAAGTGATGGAAAGTTCTCCATCTGCTTCAATAAACTGCTGTTTGTCCATTCTGTCACTATACATGACTTTAATCTTTTCATATCGAGTTGTTGTAGCGCTGAGTTTTGGAAAATAGGCAGTTGTTTCTACTGGATGGATTACACCTTCTCGTTTGATAACGGTTGGATTGATAATCTCTAAAAGTTCTCCATTTATAAGCTTAACCACAATAAGAGCCAATGGTGAGCCGATTTGAAAAGCAGCCAGAGCATCAAGTTGATTTGCTTGCATGGTATCTTTTAAATCTTGAATGGTTGTAAATAGTGTTTCATCAAAAAATCTGACATTTGCACCAAACTCTTTGCTTGGAGTTGTTGGATATTTTATAATCTCTTTTATCATCGCTCATCCTGTTTTTGATGAGATTATAACGAAATATTTTTTAAGGGAGTTGAGGAAAAAAAGGGAGCAGATGTAAGGAGGAAAACTCCTTACATGTAAGCAAAGATTACTCTATTTCAGCGTCGATAACGTCGTCATCTGCTTTTTTAGCACTTTGTGCCGCCTCGCCTTGACCCTCTTGTTTGTACATTTGTTCAGCCATTTTGTGACTGACTTCAGTTAAAGCTTTTACTTTTGCTTCGATCTCTTCTTTTGAAGCATTTTCATCTTTGAGAGCCGCTTTAAGTTCTGTGATGGCAGTTTCGATTTTTACTTTTTCACCTGCATCGAGTTTTTCACCCATTTCACCCATCGCTTTTTCTGTTTGTGCAATCAGGGCATCCGCTTGGTTACGAAGCTCTACAACCGCTTTGCGTTTTTCATCTTCAGCTTTGTGTTTTTCAGCATCTTGAACCATTTGGTTGATCTCATCTTCACTGAGTCCTGTACTTCCAGAGATAGTGATTTTTTGCTCAGTTCCCGTGCCTTTGTCTTTTGCACTTACGGTTAAAATACCGTTTGCATCGATGTCGAACGTTACTTCGATTTGAGGCACACCGCGTGGAGCTGCTGGGATGTTTGAAAGTTCAAAAAGACCTAGAGATTTATTATCTTTTGCAAACTCTCTCTCACCTTGCACAACACTGATAGTCACGGCTGGTTGGTTGTCTTCTGCTGTTGAAAACACTTGCGATTTTTTCACAGGAATCGTTGTTCCTTTTTCGATGATTTTTGTCGCAACACCACCTAAAGTCTCAATTCCAAGTGAAAGCGGAGTGACATCAAGCAGTAAAACATCTTTGACGTCGCCTCGTAAAACTCCACCTTGAATCGCGGCACCTGCGGCGACCACTTCATCAGGATTGACTCCTTTGTTTAGCTCTTTGCCTCCGAAATATTCAGAAACCATTTTTTGAGCGAGTGGAACACGAGTTGATCCACCAACCATAATAATCTCTTTGACTTCACCTTTAGAAAGGTCGGCATCTTTCATAGCAGTTTCGATATGGCTGATAGTCTCTTTTACTAAAGACTCTACCATTCCCTCAAATTTTGCACGAGTAAGTTTTACAACTAAGTGTTTTGGACCTGTTGCATCTGCTGTGATAAATGGAAGGTTAATTTCTGTTTCTTGTGCGCTTGAGAGCTCTTTTTTTGCATTTTCAGCTGCATCTTTTAAGCGTTGCAATGCCATTTTGTCATTTTTCAGATCAATTCCATTATCATTTTTAAACTCAGTTGCTAAGAAATCAACAATTTTATTGTCAAAGTCATCGCCACCTAAAAATGCGTTTCCATCTGTTGAGAGAACCTCAAAAGTTCCCTCAGATATTTCAAGTGTTGTAACGTCGAAAGTCCCGCCGCCTAAATCATAAACAAGAACTTTTTCATCGCTTTTACTGTCAAGTCCATACGCAAGCGCAGAAGCTGTTGGCTCATTGATAATACGAAGCACATTAAGTCCTGCGATTGTTCCAGCATCTTTTGTTGCTTTTCTTTGCGCATCGTTGAAGTAAGCAGGCACTGTGATAACCGCATCTGTTACTTTTTCACCAAGGTAGCTTTCAGCATCCTCTTTGAGTTTTGTAAGGATTTTTGCAGAGATTTCTTGTGGTGTGTACACTTTGCCAGCGACATCAACTGCTGCCATTCCATCTTTGTTTACGATTTTGTATGTTACTTTATCGTGTGCCTCTTTTGCTTTTTCTTCATTCATCATAAGACCCATGATTCTTTTTACTGAAGAGATTGTTTTGTCTGGGTTTGTGATTGCTTGACGTTTTGCAGGATCTCCTACCAAAACTTCACCTTTATCTGTGAATGCTACGATTGAAGGCGTTGTGTTTTTTCCCTCTTTATTTGGGATGATTTTTGCCTCACCACCTTCATATACTGCAACACAAGAGTTTGTTGTTCCTAAATCTATACCAATTACTTTGCTCATAATAATTTCCTTTATTTTATTTTATAACATGAAGCAAAATTAATTCACTTCATTTATTTGTCCGCAAAAGGGGCAAGTCCCTTTTGCTACTCTGGCGCCGCTGTGGCGACAAAACAAGGAAACCGTTCGCTTTAGCGATGTTTCCCAAAAAAGCTTGACACTTTTGTGTCAGAATTTTATGTGACTAATTTGCTACGACTACCATCGCATCGCGAAGTGGTCTATCTTTGTAGCGATACCCTGTTTGAAAAGTTTGTACAATCTGTCCACTTTCGTGTGCATCGCTATCTACTCTTTGCACTGCGTTGTGGATATTTGGATCAAACTCCTCATCGTGACTGACAGGTGTAACTCCATGTTTTTCTAGCGTTGAGACAAACTGTTTCATCGTGAGTTCAATGCCCTCAACAAGCTTGTTAAGCAACTCAGCTGTATCTACTTCTGAGTTGGTTGCCTGTAGCGCCATCGAAAGAGAATCCACAACAGGAATAAGGTCTCTTGCAAATTTCTCATTTGCATATTCAAGAGCTTGATATTTCTCACGCTCTAAACGTTTTTTAATATTATCAAAGTCCGCATGAACTCTTGCATATTTATCTTTTAACTCCGCATTTTCTGTGCGCAACTGTTCAATCTCACTTAACTCTGTTTCTACTTCTTGAGTGGACTCGAGTGTTTCGTTTTCGATTGTAGTTTCTTCATTTATTTGTTCATTAGACATCTTTAAAATTGACTCCTTTTTTGAAATCTGCAGTAATTATATCAAATTGAGCCAAGTGATGTCAAGTGTAATATGCATAAAATAATTCAATATAGTTTAGTCACTTAGTATCAAGTATATTTTTAAAGTGATGCATCTGCAAGTGTAAGACAGAAAAGCACCTCTTTGCCCTTACATGTAAGAGTATTACACGCTTCGCTCAGAGTGAGTCCTGTCGTGATAATATCATCTACAAGAATCGCATTATTTTCTGTAAACTTCTTACATGTAAAGTTCCTTGGATTGTTGAGGCGGTACTCTTTTGTTTTTCCTGAGTAAGTTATATCATTTTTGGAGCGAAGTCGTGTGTAGCGTGGCGTGATGGTTTTGGAAGCCAGCGCTTTGTTTAAAATGGCGGTGTGCGAATAACCACTTTTCACTCTATCATCGACCGATATGGAAGCGATTTTTTCATGAAATGTAAACTCTTGGGCAAATTTTTTAAAAGTAAGGTCGGCTAAAATGGAGTAAATATAGTATCCAAGATCGCTGTGTTTGGTGTGTAATAACTCTTTAATATCTTCATATTTGTAAAAAGAGATCACCTGAATATTGTTTAAAATAGTGCGTTTGTAAAGAGAAGGGGAGAGGAAATTTTGCTTACATGTAGGGCAAATATGTGAGAGCGAAAAATTCTCACATAGTAAGCAACGCATTTTAGTCCATTTTTAAAATAGACATAAAAATCATTTGATTTTCTTCTTGTGAATGGAACAAGTCCCATTCACAATTCATCTCACTGAAGCTTTTGCTAGCGCAAAGAAAAGCTTTTATGAGAAACATCATCTAGTCCATTTTTAAAATAGACATAAAAGCTTCTTGTGGAAGCTGGACTTTTCCGATTGATTTCATACGTTTTTTCCCTGCTTTTTGTTTTTCTAAAAGTTTACGTTTACGCGTAATATCGCCACCGTAACATTTTGCAGTCACGTTTTTACCCATACTTTTGACAGTTTCGCGCGCGATAACACGGTTTCCTATGGAGGCTTGCACTGCGACTTCAAAAAGCTGGCGTGGGATGAGCTCTTTCATGTTTTTGACAAGCACGCGACCACGAGAGTCTGCTGAGGTTCTTGGAACAATGACGGAAAGCGCATCAACAACATCACCTGCAACTTTGACATCAAGTTTCACAAGATCTCCCTCTTTAAACTCACTTGGTTCATAGTCAAAACTTGCATATCCCTTAGAAATCGATTTGAGTTTATCATAAAAATCAACAACGATTTCATTCATTGGAATGGAGTATTCTAAAAGGACGCGATCCTCATTGATATAACTCATTTTCTCTTGCATGCCACGTTTTGAAACAAGCAGAGTGATAATATTTCCAAGATATTCAGAAGGAGTAATCACGGTTGCTTTCACGTAAGGCTCTTCAATATGATCGATATAGTTTGGTTCTGGCAGTTCAGAGGGGTTTTGTACTTGTGTCATTGTGCCATCTGTGAGATACACATGGTAAATAACCGAAGGTGCTGTGGCGATAAGATCGACATCAAACTCTCGTTCTAAGCGCTCTTTAACCACTTCCATGTGCAGCATTCCTAAAAAGCCGACACGAAATCCAAACCCAAGTGCAACGGAGGTTTCAGGCTCATACGAAAGAGAACTGTCGTTGAGACGCAATTTATCGAGGGCGTCGCGGAGATCTTCAAATTTATCGGTATCGATTGGATAAAGTCCCGCAAACACAAACGGTTTTGCTGGCTCATAGTCAAGCGCTGGCTCTTTTGTGGGATTTTTTGCATCCGTAATCGTGTCGCCTACATGGATTATATTGACCTCTTTTAAGCCTAGCACGACAATCCCAATTTCGCCACTCTCTATGGCAAGCGTTTTTTGACGTTTGAGTGGATGTGGATACATCAAATCAAGCACTGTATGCTCTTCGCCGTTGCTCATGAGACGGACAAGCTGCCCCTTTTTGATAGAGCCATCAAAAACACGTACCAATGCAAGCGCTCCTAAATAAGCATCAAACCAAGAGTCGTAAATAATCGCTTTTGTGGTAGCTTCTGGATCGCCCATAGGCTCGGGCACACGATCAATGATAGCATCTAAAAGTGCGCGAATCCCAACGCCGCTTTTTGCAGAAACAAGCAACGCATCTGTTGCATCGATGCCGATAGTTGTTTCAATCTCTTCTGCAACACGCTCTGGCTCAGCTGCTGGAAGGTCGATTTTGTTGATGACGGGAATAATCTCTAAGTTGTTTTCAAGTGCCATGTAAACATTGGCTAACGTTTGTGCTTCAACACCTTGAGCGGCATCGACGATGAGTAAAGCGCCATCACTTGAAGCGAGGGATTTGCTCACTTCATAAGAGAAATCGACGTGGCCGGGAGTGTCGATGAGATTGAGGATATAGTGCTGTCCGTCTTTGACATAATCAAGTCTCACTGATTGGGCTTTAATGGTAATGCCACGCTCTTGCTCGATATCCATGGTATCCATCATCTGTTTTGTCATCTCGCGTTCAGACACTGCGCCACACTCTTGGATAATGCGATCAGCAAGTGTACTTTTTCCGTGGTCGATATGTGCAATAATAGAAAAGTTTCTAATGTTTTTCATAAATATTTATTCTTTAAATTTAGGATTTTTCTCATTTCTATGTAAAGAGTGAATTGACACTTTCATTGTGATAAACACGACGAATGACTTCTGCAAAAAGTGGCGCAACGGTGAGTACTTTGATTTTTTTGTTTGGTTTTGAAATGAGGGTGTTTGAAACAACGAGCTCATCGAGTTCACCATTGTCGAGATTGTCATATGCTTTTCCGCTCAGTACTGCGTGTGTTGCACATGCCATCACTGAAGTTGCCCCATGTTTTTTCAAAGCAGAAGCAGCTTTTACCATAGTGCCAGCGGTATCGACCATATCATCAATCATGATGACATCTCTTCCTGTGACATCACCGATAATATTCATAACTTCAGCAACATTTGCTTTTTCACGGCGTTTATCGACGATAACCATCTCCAGACCCATTTTTTCTGCAAAGTAGCGAGCACGAGCAACCCCGCCAATATCTGGAGAAGCGATGATAGGGTTTGTAAGATTTTTAGAAGTGATGTACTCTTTAAAGATAATTGAACCATAAAGATTATCCACAGGGATATCAAAGAAACCTTGTATTTGGCCTGCATGGAGATCGATGGTAACAACTCTGTCAATGCCAGCTGTTTCATACATATTTGCCACTAAGCGTGCAGAAATTGGTACACGAGGTGCCGCTTTTCTATCTTGACGAGCATATCCAAAATAGGGTACAACGGCAGTAATACTGTTTGCACTTGAACGGCGGAGTGCATCTGTCATAATGAGAAGTTCCATAAGATTGTCGTTTGATGGAGCACCTGTTGATTGAACAATAAAGACATCACGTCCCCGTACACTTTCAGAAATCTGAATCGATATCTCTCCATCGCTAAAACGTTTGATTTCCGCTTTTGCGAGTGGAACATCCAAATTTTGACACACTTCTTTTGCAAATTCAACGCTAGATGTACCAGCAAATATCTTATAACCGCGCATTTCATTCCTTGAAAAAAATAATTGTGAAATTATAGCAAACTGCTTCTTTGAAACTATTAAATCCTAAATTTGATTCTTGCTAAAATTATCCAAGCAATCCATGAAAAAAATGCTATCGAATATGCTGGAGTAAAAAATGATGATTTTCAAAATTGGGTAGCAATTAGCTATTATATGAAAACTTAAAGAGGCTTTGAAAGTTTTTATTTTAG
>JAVHOA010000083.1:0-2200 GCA_036169815.1 Sulfurimonadaceae bacterium | reverse complement strand
TTGGGTAATTCCGTACGAAGGTACGAAAACTCCCATGCTACTTAAATAAATCTGAATCACTCATTTTCACCAAATTTCAACTACCTCTTTCTATCTCATAAAGTACACTTTTCAAGACAAATACTCTACTCAATTTACATCAGCAAAAATAGTGTCTTAAAATATGTCTCTTTATATTGTCTTTCAAAGTCTATAGAGATATAATACATAAATATGAAATAAGGCTTAATATGAAAGTCGGATATGCTCGTGTCTCAAGTAATGGTCAAAATCTTCAAGCTCAGATTGAATTGCTTCAAAAAGCTGGGTGTGAAAAAATCTTCCAGGAAAAGAAAAGTGGTACTAATACCACTAAACGAATCGAATTAGAAAACGCTCTTGATTTTGTGCGTGAAGGGGATATTTTTATTGTCACGCGATTGGACCGTTGCAGTCGGAGTGTTTTAGACCTCTATAAAATAATCGAGAAGTTGAATAAAAAAGGTGTAGCTTTTAAAGCAACCGAACAAGAAATTGATACTTCGACCAGTTCTGGGAGATTGATGATCGGACTTTTATCTATCGTAGCGGAGTTTGAAACGGATCTACGTTCGGAACGTCAAGCCGATGGAATTGCTTCAGCTATTAAACGAGGGGTAAAATTTGGTAGAAAAGCCCTCTTTGATGATGAAAAAGTGGCATTGGCTCTTCAAATGCAATCAGAGGGGATGTTTAACCAGGAAATTGCAGACTACTTTGGAATTGGTCGCAGTACGCTGTTGCGATGGATGGCAGAGTATAAAAAGAAAAAGATTACCCAAAATATGTTATAATGTATCTCAATTGATACACAAGGATTATTTATGAAAACAACCATGATCCATGCACGTGTTGAACCTGATCTTAAGCACGAAGCAGAAGTAATTTTAAAACAGCTAGGGCTGAATACAACTCAAGCTGTAACACTGTTTTTTCAGCAAGTACGTCTTCGTAAAGGTTTGCCGTTTGAAGTGAAGCTTCCCACTGCTGAAACTGAAGATGCTTTTAGAGATGTATTGGCAGGGAAAAACCTTGAGCCTTTTTCTTTAGATGAACTTGCAAAAGAGCTCAGAGCATAATGCTACAGCTCGTTCGGCATAAGCTTTTTAAAAAAGATATCACTAAAATCACTCTTACGGATCAGCAGTTTACAAAAATGGTCCGCTACCTCTCGGAATTAGCAGAGGGGAACGATTTGCCGATCGAAGTAAACGATCACCCTTTAAATGGTGAGTGGAAAACATTCAGAGAGTTTCATATTGGTGGCGATATGCTGCTTATTTATCGCATCGATGAGGAAAACAGCCAAATTGTACTTGTTCGCATAGGCTCTCATAGTCAGCTTTTCAAATAAAGCAGTGATAAAGTTTCAAAGTGGCTCGAATACAAATTCTGTCCGACCACGAGGAGAAAGCATTCGGCACTCCTCCGGTATTTTCTTTGTTGGAACAGGAATATTATTTCAATCCACCTAAAGAGTGGGTTGATAAACTCTTTGAGCAAATTAAGCCGGAAAATATCGGCTTCATAATCTTGCAATATGGCTATTTCAGAGCACGTAATAGTTTTTACCAGACTATAAATGATTGCGATTTAGCCTATATTCAAGAAACATTATCCATTCCATTTATTAACTTAGAAATACCGCAAAGTACCAGATTTCGCTACTACGGGCTCATTAAAGAGATGCTCGGCATTGAGCCTCTTACTCCAGCCATCAAAAACATTCTAAACAACGAAGCATCGGTAATGTCCGCATCTTTTCAGGATCGTAAAAAAATATTTTATGCTCTAGTGTCCTTATCAAGGACCTTGAAAATTGAGATTCCAAGCTACTCACTATTGAGCGACATAATCGCGAATGCACTCTCGCTCCAAAAAGAGTCAATGATTGCAAATCTCAGAGCGTACGAAGCGCAAGAGAATCTGCATACGCTCAAATTCTTTATTCGTAAAAGCGACACGTTTCAAAATCAATATGAAATCGCGGCCTTTAAAAAGCTGGAACATTCCACATCACGAGCAAAAATGAATGCCAGCCTCTCACTACACTCAATCATCAAAAACAAGTTCATGTTGACCAAGACGATTATAAATTCAATTGGAATTACTCCCAAAATAGCAATGTATTATGCAAAATGGATCGACAAAAGCAGGATTCATCAGTTGACCCGTAAAGATG
>JAVHOA010000082.1:0-2208 GCA_036169815.1 Sulfurimonadaceae bacterium | reverse complement strand
AAACCAAACCTCTACAAAACAGTAATGAAAGGTTTAGCTTTTGACGAGATAGTAAAAGCACAAAAAGAGAGTTACGAAAAAGTTTTAGAATTACAAAAAAAGCATGAAAAGTAAAAATATCACTCAAGCCAGCCCCATCAAATGGGCTGTATTTAGCAAAGATTCTTTATTGATGTGCGTCTTTGCGTTTGTTGAAGTAGGGAATATATTGTCCTGTTTCATAGATGGCTTGTGTGAGTTTTTTCATCTTCAAAAATAACTCTGGATGCTCGGCTCTGTGGTCATAAAGCGGGTCTTTGCTGGCAATCTCATAGAGTCCCTCATATTTTCCTGTCGTTTTGTAGCAGTATTTCTCACCTACTATTCCCAAAGTCGGCTCGGCTCTGTTCATCATGATGTAGGCATACTGACTCTCTTTAAACTTTGGATCAAAAATATTACGCCCCAAAGTTGTCGCTGTATATTTTACTCCAGCCAAAGAAGCGATAGAAGGTACTGCATCAAGCTCAGACATCACGGTATCCACAACTTTAGCCTCTTTTATCATCGGTGAGTAGATAACAAAGGGCACACGATACGAACCAAGTGCAAGATTTGAAGTGCTCTCAGCGGGGTTTACATGTAAAGAACTGCCATCGATGCCGTGATCTCCCCAAAAAACAAAGATGGTATTTTTATAGTAAGCAGATTTTTTGGCTTCTTGCATAAAAAGTCCCACAGAGTAGTCTAAAAATCGAAATGAGTTATACTCTTTGAGGGATGCAAAACCATACTTTTTTACCTCTTGCACACTCACATCATTGCGCTCTTGAAAGCCGTGTGCATTTCTTGGAATGGTGTATGGTCGGTGATTTCCTGAGGTTTGGATGATGGCCACAAAAGGCTCTTTTTGCGCAGCTAACACTTGGCTTGACTCTAGCGCCAAATCAGCATCAGAGATTCCCCAAACATCGGTTCTTGAAGCTTTGTATCGTTGTTCTTCGTACAAATCAAGATCATCCATCGACTCGTTGAGCATACCTCGAATATTTCCCCACGATGCAGAACCACCGATAAAATAGAGTTTTTTATACCCTTTAAAATCCTCAAAAATAGAGTGTTGATTGACAATGAGCGGGTTACGGCTGGATGTTCCATGCAACTCAACATCAGGTAAAGATGTCAAGGTCGCATAAATACTTCGAGCAGTTCCCACTGTGGGTGTATAGAAGTTTTTAAAGTACCAACCCTTATCTGCATAAGATTTTAAAGCAGGCGATGGATCGATGGGATTGCCTGATACACTTGATTTATAAGAGGCAAAAGACTCCATAATCACAATCACGACATTTGGTTTTTCACCCACTCTCAGCGTCGGTACAGCTTCACGTTTGAAGTTGAGATGTTGTTTATCTTTGTGGGTAATACCAAGAAAATCGGCCATCGCATCATAATGTTCCTTGACCTTGTTGACATCATACGAAGCACGCCCATTTTTCCATGTATCAAAAAAGTAGTGTATCGGATTGTACGTGAGTTGCGCTGCAAATGGGTGTTTTGAAAAAGAGGCATCAGACCAGCGGAGCGGATACTGGTCAAGTTTTCCCCAGCCAAGCGCAAAAAGGATAAAAAAACTTGCAAATCCCATAAAAATTTTCAACTTCCAACCGCTCTGCTGAATCTTGCATTGTTGGAGTTTTAAAAAAAGTTTATTAACAAAAAATAAAAATAGCCCAATAAATGAAAAATAGCCAAAAAGAATCCACACAATCGGATAACTCTGCCACACCATCTCCATCGATGTTTTAAAATCGACTAAAAGTCGTGTCGAAGTAAAATCAAGGCGTGTTCCAAGATACGCATAATAGCCCGCATCCACAGCGTAAAAAAGGAGAAAAGTTGCAAACATTATGCCTAGGTAAAAAAGCCAAAAAGTTTTGGCAGCTTTTGATTTGAAGGGTGAAAACCAAGGCAGTGCACCAAGAGCAAAAAGAGGCAGGAGCATCAAAACAATCATACGAAGATCAAACCTGCTTCCAAGCCAAAGTGCCATCGTAAAATCAGAACTACTCAAATGCGCCTGCGGATCAACAAAATAAAAGTAAAATCCAAGTCGAAACAAAGATAAAAGTAAAAACATACTCAAGAGAAAAAAAGTTAAAAAACGAAGTAAACGGGGAATTTTTTGCACGCACAGACCTTCAAATAATTTTGCTTATTATAGCTATT
>JAVHOA010000081.1:0-80257 GCA_036169815.1 Sulfurimonadaceae bacterium | reverse complement strand
GATACAATCTTGGGAGAATTTAGGTGTTGACACAGAATTTATTACAGTCCCAGTGTTTTTTGAGCAGGTTTTGGATACTTGCTGTAAGCGTACTCTATTGTCTCTTTTGTCGTATCATCAAGAATATAATAATTACTATTTTGTAAAAATTTAAAATCTGTAATATCTCTATCCGGATAGAGATAAAACTCTATAAAATTTGTACTATTGACTCTTAAATTATTTGGAATATTGTCTCTTGCGATTCTAATGAGTGTATCATGTGTGATCTGTCTCATAATATCCATATTATCTTGGATATATTTTTGCTCACCTTTGCTGAGCTTCGCAAATTTAGATCCATAAAGTTCTTTGATATTTTGAGCTACCTGAGAGCTTCTTTTCATTAAACTTTGTGTTTTGATGGATTGATCCTGTTGTGATTTCTCTTCTTCAAAAGAACTATAGGCCGAATCAATAACTATCTCATACCCACTCGCCGCACTACAACTTAAAATGCTAACAGCACAGATTGTAAACACTTTTTTTAACATCTTTATGCTCACTTGATTTTTAATGCTGTTATTTTAGCATTTTTTTCTTTTGAGAAAGAAGAGGGAGGTAAAAAGAGAGTTTTACTTTATCGTTGACGAATCAAATTTCCAGCTATTTTGATTAAAAAGTCCCAATATAACGATATTTTCACCATCGAGTAGATAAGGTACTGTGTAACCTTTATATATCAGTTCACGATAATCTTCAATATTTAGACGACCTATTTGAGGATGATTAAGCAAGCCTTCAATTCGCTGTTTTAGTTGTAGCAGAAACTCGTTAGCTGCTTTTGGTTTATCTTTAGCAATAAACTCGTATGCAGCTAAGACCTCCTCCTCAAAACGTACACTGTAAATTAAAGTCACGCTTGAGTCTGTCTTTCGATACTATCCCATATCTGTGTATGAGGTACAGTTTGCATAGTACCATTTTTATATTCTTGGACTCGTTTTTGTACTTCATCTGCATACCAAGGGCGAGAAGATTCTACCGCAACAGCATCTTTTGGAAGTGTATTTAAAAATGCCATTACCTGATTTGCAAAATTATCTTTAACGGTTATTGTCATTGTCATAATAATATCCTCTAATCTCTTTTAATGTGATTTTAGCATTTTTTTGTTGAGGGTGTTTTTATATTTGCGAGTCTCTTCAGTTAGCAAAAAAGTGGAAACATATTTGTGAAATAAATTTTAGCTATAATTTTGAATGATCTGCCACTTTGGAGTTGTTTATGCAAATTTCCTTAAATATAAAAAATGAGTCTATCTCTCAAAAAATTTTGGATTATTTATCTTCTTTTACAAAAGAAGATATCCAAATAGAAACCATTGAAGATACAGCCGATAAAAAAGAATCTTTATCTACTTTTTCAGGTATCTGGAAAGATAGAGATATTGATATCCATACTCTTAGAGAATCTGCTTGGAAAAAATAGTTTTAGATCCTGAATCAAGTTCAGGATGACGATTTGATAAACAAGATTACATTTCCCCGTCATTGCGGACTTGATCCGCAATCCATTTATCTATTTCATCCTTTGTAAAAAACTTTTACGACACGAAAGATTTTAGATACAATTTCGTCATGACAAAATTTACTCTTTTCCTATTTATTTTAACACCATTTTTCTTGAGCGGATGTGTGAACGAACGCGGTATCTCTGCAAAATATTATAATGATTGCAATGAGTATTATGATTCAAAAGGCTATTATCATAAGGATTGTGACGAAAATATCGTTGAATTTGAAGATGTTAAAAAAGTGTTTCAATCAAAAGAGCCAAGTGAGGAAAACTCCGCAGTTCATGGCAACGTCTGGTAATAGTGCTACTTTATCGCGATAAAAGTAGCAAAGTTATTCCATCGAAAAATGGTTTCGCAGTGTGAAAATCCACACCCTTTGGCCATGTTGATATTTTCTGCTTCGGTGTAGGGAATGAGCACATTTTCTAGTGCTTCACGCTTTTGCATAATCTCATATTGTGAGTAGCCCTGCTCTTTTTTAAACTCATAATAATAATCAATCATCTCTTTGCCTAAAATCTTATGCTCAGAGATCACTTTCTCGCTAAATATAAAAAGACCGCCCTCTTCTAAGCTCTCACAAATCTTTTGAATCAATTTTTCTCGCACTAAGGGACGGACAAATTGGAGAGTATAATTACTTATAAACACACTTGCTCGCTCGTAAGGAAACTCTAAAATATCTCCCTCAAAAAGCTCAATACAAGAGTTAAAAATATCTATCTTGCGTTTAGCTTGTTCTAGCATCGCTCGTGAGTTGTCGATACCAACGAGTCTTACACCTTTTTTATCAATATCTCTCTCTACATGTAAGAGTGTCGAAGCGGTTGAACAGCCAAGATCATAAACAATCGAACCCTCTTTTATATGCTTACATGTAAAGTGCTTTGCAATCTCTTGGGCTTCTTTGTAAAATGGAACAGATCGGGCAAGCATATCATCAAAGACTGCGGCCACATCTTTATCAAATTCAAACTGTTTTTCAATGGGTTTTGTAAATAGTTTATCTTTCACTTTTCTCATCTTTTTTATGGAAAAACATGTCGTTTTACTAAAACTGATCCGCTAAACTCTTCTATAACCACTTTTTGTGGCTGAAAATTTGAGAGTGAAACCAGTACGCTTTTATCTGCATCTTCTATTTTGATCACTTTTGGATTTTGGCTTATGTACTTAAATTTTCCGCTTCCTAAATGTTCAAAAACAAAAGATAAAATATGCGGTGATTTTGGAAGTGATAGATTTGCGAGCGAGATACCATCAAGCATAAAATGAGCAATCAATTTTTTTTCCAAAAGCAGTGCTGAAAAATAGGCAGATGTTGCTCTTCCTTCAGCTGTTGAGTTCATTTTTGCTTGCAGCGATCCAAGAACATCGATAACATCTATATAAGAACACGCTGTTCCAGTGATTGCTAAAACCTTCTCATCTTGGCTTCCTGCTCTATACTCGCGTAATCCATCTTGACACACAGCGTAGTATTTTTTTAATTTAAAATCACTCACAAGCTGTTGCAATGATTGTGCATTTATGCTTACATGTAAGAGTATAAAAAGTAAAACAAAAGTTCTCATTGTTGCATTTCCTCAGGCTTTGTTGTGCGAAATTATATCTCAAATAAAGATAGTTCTGATACAATTGCTTTTCTTAAAAGTTAGCTAAATGCAGACCAAAAAATTTATTTATGCCGATGTTATTTTCACAAGCCAGCGATGTTACAAAAAAGGAAGAAGATGCGTTTTACAATCGATGAATATTCCAAACAGTTTAAAATTTCTAAAGAACTTATTCACTCTAGACTTCGGTCAAAAAAATTACACTATATTATTGAAGATGGCCAAACCTATATTGTGATTATGCAAAATGCACTTGATGACAAAAAGATTGAAGCAATTAAACAAGATAGAGAAGAAAAACGAGCTGATATCGTCACACAAAAAATGACAGTCGCAATGATTTTATCTCTTTACAAAAAAGAAAATGATCACTTAAAAGAGAAGATCAAAGAGCTTGAAACAAAAATAGATTCCCTAATTTTAGATAAAGAAACTATGCTTCGTCAGGAGCGAGATAGAATCGAACAGCTTTACACCACAAAAGATGAACAGCTCAAAAATATCCTTGAACTTATGAATAAAAAGTTTATGCTCGAACAAAAAATGGCAACAGTACATGAAGTAACGCTCAGTGAAGCAGCAGAAGAAGAAGAAGAAGAAACGCCAACGCTCCAAAACCTCTCACATGTAGAACTCAAAACATATTTAAAAACCCTTGATTTAGAGAGTTATCAAAGAAAAATAATTAAAAAAAGGTTTTTTGATGCTTTAGATAACGATGTAAGAATCATGCAACAAAATGGCAAACTCTATCTTGATTTTGATAGATATGATTACTCTGATCTTTTGAAAATATAATGCAGATGAAGCCCATAAACAAAGCGGTACTCACACGCAATATCGATTCACTTTTACAAGAGTATGCGTCTGATACATACACCCCTTTAGAGTGTTGCGACTTTAACCTATTAGGCGTCGTCACATACATAAAATATCCAAATAGCGAGTCTTACACCAAAATATCTGAGGAACTTTTTAACAACTATTCCCTCAATATCGATAATGTAATTTTAGATAAAATTAATATCAATCAAGTGTATAAAGTTGAGATACATAAATCGCTTGAATGCAATATCAAACTTGAAACCAGTATCAAATTTGATAAGTTCACAACCCATCCAAAACTCGTACTATACCCAACTTCACATATCCCTTATCAAACTATGAAACCTATTGAAATCTATAAACTTCTCATCAATGAAATCAATAAAATAAAGGTAAAAAATAGAATCCTTATCAATTTTCACAGCAACGAAATGTTAGAGGATCTTAAAAAATTTATCAGGCATCTGTATGCAGGAAAATTTCTCAAACCCGTGCTGATTCTACTTTTTGAAGGGGTCGAGCCAGAACTCTCTGCACAAAGCCATCTCAATCTGATCTTTCAAAGTAAAGATTCTGGCGATCATCAACTCGTTGAAATAGAACCAGGTGAAACAATTTTAGAGTATAAAAAACCCATTTATGGTTCCAACGGCTTTAACTGTTATGGTAAGCAGATAGAACACGGTGAGTTGCAAGCAAACAGTTTCGATCTTAAAATAGATGAAGAATCTATTGAAGTGAGCGAACACGAGAATATGCTGATTCTCAAAAGCAAAAAACGGGGTTTTGTAGATTTTTGTGATAATCATATTGCAGTAAGCAATCTCCTCACTATCGGGAAAGTTAATCGGATCCAATCCAAAATCACTGATGATGAAAACAATGATATTGAAGTTTATATTGCACAAAACGATGTAACACAAGACAGCGTAGGCGAGGGAGTAAAACTCATATCAGAGCGCATACATGTAAGCGGTCATACGGGTGCAAATTCTATCTTGGAAGCTACAGAACTTGTGATTGATGGAGCAACCCACAAGGACTCTATGATCATTGCAAAAAATGCTTTTATCAACAGGCACAAAGGAACACTGCGCTGCAATAGAGCAGATATTCAACTCTTAGAAGGGGGCAAAATACATGCAACTTATGCTGAAATTGGCACCTGCCTTGGGGGAACTATCTACGCAAAAGATGTCGTCATCGATCATGTAAAAAATCATCTTACTATCTATGCATCCAACTCCATCACCATTCGACTAATCAGTGGAGAGGATAACAACTTCATCATTGATTATTCTAAAATTCCTGTTGTCGCAAGTGAAATCAACTTCATTACTGCTGATATCGATGACTTAAAATTTCAGCTTGAAGAGGAGATAAAGCGCAATGGAAAAGGTGTTGAGAATATAAAAACAAAGATTCAAGCACTCCGAGCACAAAAAAATCTGATCAAAAATTCCACTTTGAGTGCAACAATCAGCATCAAAAATCCGCTTAGTGGCCTCAATGTCATCAAATTTGTTTTACCAAACAATGAGGAGATTATCTATAAAACACTTCCTCAAAAATATGAAGAGTTTCACCTTCAAATCTCTGAGGACAAAGTTACTCTTCTTCCTGTAGGCTTAGAAAAACAACTCTAGCTCCTCTTTTTTTCTTTCTCTTTTTTCAACATATTCTAAAATCCACACTTGATATTTGTATTATTTTCTCTATTTTTATTTAAAATTTATACGTTAAATCGTATATTTTATATTATTTAAAATATAAAAATACTTTTTTAATAATTTTATATACTTTTTTAAGTATTTATAACACTGTTTATTAAATATTTTACTTAACTTAACGTATAATTTAAGATTAAAAATCATACAATATACAAATGGAAATCGTCGATATATTTAACCTCTTGCATAATGCTGTTGAAGCCAAAAATAATGGGAAAAAAATCTCCCAAAAAGAGATGGCGCAACAACTCGGTATTCCCATGAGAACATACCAAGATTGGAGACTGGGCAACACAAAGCCACAGGCTTCCAAAGCCGTGATACAGATGCTTGGGTATTTAGAAGATGATGAAATAATAAGGGTTATCAGAAAAATCAATAAACTGGGAGATAATTAAATGCATACGTTAACTGAAAAAGAGAGAAATGGCTTAGAAGAGGTGTTTAATGCAATCCATTCAAATAAGACAAAATATTCGATTAGCACCTTTCTAGCTTCATTTTTACTCACAAACAAACGTAAATTACAAGCCAAAATAAGCGGTTCTTCACTAAAAAACAGACTAAAATTCGATAAATTATAGCTATTTTTGGCAAATTACGCCAAAAAGAAGAAAAATTTAAGCAAATAAATTATAAAGTACAACTAGCTGAATCACTTACAAATGCCCTTATTACTTACTTTATGGGCATTTTGTGGTGTATCGCAATCCTCAAATAGATCAAGGGTGACTGTATGAATAAAGCACAATTTGTTGAATTAGTTCAAAAACATGGTAATTACAAAACTAAAGTTGAAGCAGATAATGCTATCAAAGCTTTTACCGAAGCTGTAACAGAAGCATTAGTTGCTAAAGAAGATATTTCTCTTGTTGGATTTGGTAGCTTTGGTGCTGCACTTCAAAAAGGAAAAAGCGGTAAAGTTCCAGGAACTGATAAAACTTATACAACTCAAGATAAAGTTGTTCCTAAATTTAAAGCTGGTAAAGGTCTTAAAGACCGCGTTGAAGGTAAATAATCTTCAATTTGTCTCTCTTTGGTGAGAGACACTCTTTTTTTCAATTTTTTTCTCTCTTTGCTCTCGATCCAAAATAAAATCTTCATTTAACTCTATTACTTCAAGATGGAACAAGTCTAGTTTTGTACTATATCCTCATAACTTGAAAATGGGAACAAAAATGATAAAAATAAAAAAATCAGATAAAGAGTGGCAAAAACAACTCTCTGCTGCAGCGTATGATGTATGCAGAATGCATGGAACTGAAGCACCTTTTAGCGGAGAGTTTTACGATTTTAAGGGCGATGGAGTCTATAAATGTGTCTGCTGCGGTGCAGAACTCTTTGAGAGTCAAACAAAGTTTGACTCAGGGACTGGATGGCCGAGTTTTTATGAAACTATCGATGATGAAGCCATCGCTGAGATAAAAGATGGCTCTTTGGGAATGCTGCGTACTGAAGTGAGGTGCAGTGCATGTGATTCGCATTTAGGGCATGTATTTGCTGATGGGCCAAATCCTACGGGATTGCGATACTGTATCAACTCGGTGTGTTTGGAGTTTGAAGAGAGATAAACTCTCTTCTAAAAACGGTACTGAAAAGCTACAATATAGTTATTGATGGTTTCTCCCATATTGGTATATCCCAAATATGCGCTTGTTCTTTTACTCAACAAAACCCCAAAATCAGAGCCAGCGGAGATTGCTAAATCACGACTATTGATTTTATTTCCCATGTTAGGAAGCAAAATACCCAAACGCGGACGCACGAAGAGTGGAGAGTTTTTAAAGTTGATGTCATAGGTAAAATAGGCCCCTAAGGTCGCAACATCAATTTTATTTGTCGGACTTGATTTTGGCTGTATAAGTGATTTTGTATATTCTATTTCACCACTCAGTTGTGGTAAAAAAGAATCCAACTTTGAGCCAACTTTCAAGCTCATGGCCGTTCCAGAACTCACATACCCACTGGGTACCGCTTCTAAACCTACGCCAGCACCAACATACACAGAACCTAGAGCGCTCTGCTCTGCTCCACTAAGCGAAAGTGTCAAAGCCATCATTAGGGCATTTGCAAATCCTATTTTTCTCTTCATATATAACTCCTCAAGAATTTTTTCGATTATAACAAAACTCTTTGATATAATATGCCAAAAAAACGGAGAACAAAAGTATGAATAAAATCATAGTGATGCTAATGATGGGATTTTCTCTTCTACTAGCTGCAAATCCTGTTGTCATTTTAGAGACAACTCAAGGTAAAATAGAGCTTGAACTCTATCCACATGTAGCACCAAAAGCGGTAGAAAACTTTACTAAACTTGTCAAAAATGGCTATTATAACCACATCGCGTTTCATAGAATTATCCGTAACTTTATGGTGCAAGGCGGAGATCCAACTGAAACAGGTCGAGGCGGAGATTCTATCTGGCATAAGCCCTTTGCAGATGAGTTTAAACCAGGCTATGCTTTTGACACTGCTGGCGTTTTAGCCATGGCAAATGCAGGTCCAAATACAAATGGAAGCCAGTTTTTCATCACAACAGCGCGCACAAGTTGGCTCAATGGAGCACATACAATTTTTGGACATGTCATCGGTTCTATGGATGCTTTAAATAAACTCAATAAAGTTCCAACTTCTGGGCAAATGAGTGGAGACCGCCCACTAAAAAGACAAGAGATTATTAAAGCGTATATGAAAAACTAACTTTGCTATTTCGTTTAGCTTTTTGGCTTCTTTTGCTTACATGTGAGCTGCCCTACGGGTATAAGCTCCTAGCAAAGACGCCGCAAGAGATTGTACAAGAAACCAATCTTGCCAATATCAACGCGATTCTCATCTTTACCTCTCAAGATGCCCTCACATCTGGAACTTACCGTTTTATCAATATTGGTGCGAGTATCGATATTTACCATATTCCCTTTACTTACCATTTTAAATCAACGGATACACACAACTTTTTTATTGTTGGCAATGCTGGCTACAGCAAAGCTTCCATAAATGATCCCTCATCTATATATAATGGTGGGCTTTTGAATTATGAAAGTGATCTTAGAACCTACACAGCAGGCTTTGGCGGAGGGCTACGCTATCAACTCAAAGAGGATCTTGAAGTTTTAGGTGGCATGGAGATTATCTATTCACGCTCAGGTAACAATATAAAAACTTCAAAAGATACTCTCAACAATGCCGTCTCAAACCTTTTTAACAAAAATAACAATGAAAATATCACCTACAAATTTTTTGCTCTAGCAAAATACAGCCCAGATCTTTACAAGTTCAAGCCCTATGCAACTTTGGGCTATAAGCTCTATCAAACAAAAAGTAGTATCGACTACGATTCACTCCGATCTTTTTCCACGCAATCAAGCGTCACAACCCTCACACTTGGAATCGAGACGCCCAAACTTTACCATTGGGATGAAAAGTATCTCACTCTCGAGGGGTATTTTAACAGTAACTATCTTGGAGGCGATGTTCAAAAAAGTGTTGAGTTTGATGGCTATGAAACGCTTGGAGGAGTCTTGTATCTCTACACACCAAAGAGTCCAACATTTGCAAAAAGATTTTTTCTGGAACTCAGTACCGTCCGCTCTCGCGGACTTGAAGGGTATAACGCGGGGCTTGGTTTTAGCGCAAATTTTTAATCTTGTTCGTATTGTGTTTTACTAAACTGTTTCATTCGCACTGGATAACGAAGTTTGTCTTGACGCATCTTTTTGTAGAGTTTCTCTTTCATCTCTGTGAGTGTCTGCGCATCCACTTCAAAGGTACCCATCATCTCGCCATCGCTCATATTTGCACTGTCCATCGTAAAAAGACGAAGCTCTTTTTTTGTGAGCTTTCTTTTTAAAAGCGCGTAAAGTTCCTGCTCATCGTCAATGATAAGTTCTGGTGAAACATCATAAAACTTTGCGATAACCGCGCGAATTGGCATCTCATTGTGGTACTGTTTCCATACTGAATTTTCTAACATTATTTTCCTTCTATTTTTTCTAAGATTTGTGTCAAATCTTTTGTTTCTATAATAATCGTCGCTTCTTTTTTCAAAATCTCTTTTGCACAAAACGCAACACGCACCCCAGCATGGGCAAACATGGAAAGGTCATTGGCTCCATCACCCACAACCATTGTCTGCGATTCGCTTACATGTAAGAGATTTTGCAGGCGAAGCAGCATATCGCCTTTTGAAAAATTAAACATCATATCGCCGCCAACAAGCCCTGTTAAAAGCCCATCTTTTTGGTGCAGTACGTTTGAAAAATCGGCATCATACCCCAAAATATCTTTTGCGTATGCCGTCGCCGTTCTAAAACCGCCGCTAAAACAAACAACACGTATTCCACGAGATTTTAACGCTTTAATCGTCTCAACCGCTCCATTCATATACGGCAGTGAGTGGCTGATTGCTTCAACTTTTTCATACGGCAAGCCTTTAAGCAAAGAAACTCTCTCTTGAAGCGACTCAAAAAAATCAATCTCCCCATTCATTGCTCGCTGCGTGATGGCAGCGACCCGCTCGCCAATGCCAAGCTCTTGAGCAAAAAAATCTATGGTTTCTCCATCCATCAAAGTAGAATCAAAATCAAATACGGCTAACTTCATAAATTACACTCACTTTAGTTATAATTGCGCAATTATACAATGTTAGGAATCTATTTGTTTACTCAACTTTTAAATAAACTTAAAAATTCTAGCTATATTACGCTTGAAACCACGCCAGGGCACTCCCCAAAGTTTTCAAATGTCATAGAAAAACTAGAATCTCTTAGACTTGACGCACTCGTCGATGGATTTTCCACAACAGACAATCCTCTTGCCAAACTCAAATACAACGCGCTTTTTGCAGCAAAGATGCTTCAAGAGCGATTTCACAAACCCGTCATCGCGACTATGAGTATGCGAGATCGCAATATCATCGCCTTACAGTCTGATCTTTTGGGCGCAAACGAAGCAGATATTAGAGCCATTTTAACACTGACCGGCGATCCTGCAAAACTCTCAGACCAGCCACATGTAAAGGGCGTTTTTGAGAGTGACAGCACGCTTTTGCTCGATATCATCGCGTGTTTCAACTCCTCCATCGACTATGCAGGAAAGCCTTTTAGCGCTAAACCCGAAACAATTTACCCTTTTGGTGTTGTCAATTCCTATGCGAGAAATCCCAAAACACTGCAAAAAAAGATGCAAAAAAAGATTGCAAAAGGCGCACTTGGCATTATCACACAGCCTGTGTATGATCTTGAGAATGCAAAACTCCTTTTAGAACTGATGGAAAATGCAAAACAGGAGAGCGGCGCAAACGATGCGACCTTGATTCTGGGAATTTTTCCAATCACAAAACTACGCACAGCACAGTTTTTAGCTTCCCATGTTCCTGGTATCGATGTACCAGATATCTGGCTAGAGCGCCTTAGACGCGCTAACGAAATCTCACCCGAGGAAGAGTACAAAGTCGGCTTTGAGATGAGCAAAGAGCTTTTTGAAGCCATCAAGCTGATTCATCCAAAAATCCATCTTATGACTGCAAACCAGTTTGAGATTGCAAAAGAAATGTTACAAAACTAAGCTTACATGTAAGGAAAAAAAATGATTGATTTAAAACTACTCCAAAAAGATTTCGAAAATGTTGCAGCACAGCTCAAGCGCAAAGGTGTCGATGCACAACTGCTCGCTGAGCTTAAAGCTAAAAATGAAACACTAAAAGAGGCAAAAACTGCCTATGAAAGCGCACAAGCTGCACAAAATGAGATGAGCAAACTCTTTGGACAGTATATGCGAGAGAAAAAAGATGTCACAGAGCTCAAAGAAAAAGTGGATGCAAACAAGAGCAAAGTCACAGAGCTTTTAGAGGTTCAAAGAGTCGCTGAAGAAGCGCTTTTCTCTTCTGCGATGGCGGTGCCAAACCTTCCAGATGCCGATGTTCCAGATGGCGAGGATGAAGAGAGTAACGTTGAGTTAAGAAAAGTTTTAGTGCCTCGTGAATTTTCTTTTACTCCAAAAGAGCATTGGCAACTCGCTGAGCAAAATGGCTGGATCGATTTTGAGCGTGGGGTGAAGCTTGCAAAAAGTAGATTTAGTGTCATCAACGGCCAAGGCGCAAAGTTAGAGCGTGCACTCATAAACTTTATGCTAGATTTCAATGAAAAACGTGGATTTCATGAAGTAAGCGTGCCACAAATCGTCAATCGCGCCGCACTTGAAGGCACAGGACAACTTCCAAAATTTGAAGAGGACCTTTACAAAATCGATGGTGATGAGCTCTACTTGATTCCAACATCTGAAGTGCCGCTCACAAATCTTTACCAAGATGAGATTATTGCAGCAGATGCACTTCCAATCAAGATGACAGCGCACACAGCTTGTTTTAGAAAAGAGGCTGGAAGCGCTGGGCGCGATGTTCGAGGTATCATCCGCCAACACCAATTTCATAAAGTTGAACTCGTCTCCATCACCAAACCCCAAGAGAGCGACAAAATTTTTGACGAGATGGTTGCGTGTGCTTCTGACCTTTTAACCGCCCTAGAACTTCCGCACAGACTTGTCACCTTATGCACGGGCGATCTTGGTTTTGGTGCTGCAAAAACTGTGGATCTTGAAGTGTGGCTTCCAGGGCAAGGGACTTATAGAGAGATATCTTCTGTGAGTAATACAAGAGATTTTCAAGCACGCAGAGCAAAAATCCGCTTTAAAGATGGCAAACAAAACACGCTTGTTCATACCCTTAACGGCTCCTCTTTAGCAGTAGGAAGAACAATGGTCGCCATCATGGAAAACTTTCAAAATGAGGATGGAACCATCACAATGCCACAAGCGCTAAAGCCTTACATGTAAGCAAAAGCGAGCTCTACAAACTCGTTGTAGGCTTACATCTCCGAGCAAATAGCACAAAGCCATAAACGGCTTAGTGCGTGAGGTACCAGTAGCCGCCGATGAGGGCGATGCCTAAAATGGCGATTTTAAAGACCCATTTCATCAGTTTCATATACAATAAAAACACAAGTAAAGCCATCAAACCCGCGCCGCTAGCGCCGTATCCGCTTAGTAAAAAATCAAACATCTTTTTCTCCAAATTATTTGCGTCATTATAGCAAATGCGCAAACTTTTTTGTGTCCAAAAACTGGTACTAAAAATGCTTAAACAGGAAGTCTAAGACTCAAGTTAGCATTTTAGAAAAAAGGGGAGGATAGTATGAGAACCATAAAAATAAGTTACATTAAGTTTCAAATATTACTCTACAATTTCAAGAAAAAGACACTGAGGCTCTAAGCCTTGCTGATACGCTTACTTCAAAATATTCAAACACAAAAAAATATCCTTACATGTAAAGGTAAAATAAAAAAGATATGGCGCAAGAACAAGAAGAGATAATCATCATTCAAGATGAAGAGGCATCTAGCAGTGCTGTCACACAAGAAGAAGAGGAACTTCAAGAGCAATCAGATGCGCTAGCAACACAAAAAAAGAAAAAGATGATTCTCATAGGAGGCGCTGCGGCTGTTGTTTTGCTTCTTTTGGTAATTATTGGGCTTTTACTTTACAAAAAACTCTCGCACAATAGCGATTTCAATCCGCTCGAACTCCTTAAAGATGAGACGAAAGAGGGAAAGAAAACAACTATCAAACAAAGCGAGCTTGAGAGTATTATCGCCAAAGCAAACTACCTGTATGCAAATGGAAACAAAGAGGAAGCGCTCAAACTTTTTGAACAGATTGCACTTTATAGCGAGGGAATTTCTCAATACAATTTAGGCGTTGCTCAACTCAAAGACAAACAATATGACGTAGCCCTTGAAACATTTAAAAAAGCGATACAAAACAATGAAAAAGTTTGTGTAAGCGCCATCAATGCGGCAGTTTGCGCCCAAGCGCTTCATGATGATAAAAACTTTAAATATTACACTGATTTGGCATTTGCCTCACTTCCAAGCGAGATAGATTCACCACTTTATTCCTACTATTACGCTTTAATCCAATACTATAAAGGAAATTATGTCGAAGCCTTAAGTGCGCTTAACCATCCAAATTCCAATGAATACCCCGAACAAAAACAGATTCTCAAATCAAAAATAAATGCAGCCCTTGGTAATTATGAAGAAGCTATTGACGCGCTCGCACAACCATCTACTCCTAAAAATGCGCTCGCGCTGGGTATGCTTTATGCCAATATCGGTGATCTTTCACTTGCAAAAAAATATCTCACAGATGCCATTAGCTTCACAAAAGATCCAATGCGTGAAGCCTTAGCACTCGCTCTCATCCAGCTCAAAGCTGGGGAAGTGGAAGCTGCATCTTCGCAGATAGGCACTCTAAGCGACAAATATCCAACCGCAATCTATGAACCTTTTCCAATTCAAGTGAGTCTTAAAGATTCTCTTTTTGATCCCGATGCGGCACAAAAAAGTTTTAGACAAAAGATTGATAATGAATTATGGATGATGGCTGAAAAAATATTTTATTTTGCACCTTATAAAGTTTTTAATGCCAACAGCACCATTAGCACCATCAGAAAAGGGAATGCAAATATTTACATTGACGATATCTCGAGTGCAAAAACCTACCTTGAAAAAAGCTCCGCGTCTTCAGTTGTAAACTATGGAATCGCCCAATCCATCAAAAAAGCGCTCTCTTTTAAACTAAGAGATGCCAATAAACAGCTCCAAAGCCTTGAAAAAGTACAACCAAAACACTCCATATTGCAATACAATCTTGCACTTACCTATGCACAAATGGGTGATTTGCAAAACGCGTATGAGCACTTTAAAAGATCCTACCACCTTGACTCAAACAATTATCTCTCTGGTATCTTTGCCATTATGTGCGCACAGAGTCTGCATATTGAGCATAAAAAATTTAGCTCCATTTTAAAAGACAATCTTGAAAATGAGAGTGCCAGCGAAGATACCGAGCTTTATGCCACCCTACTTCAAATCGCACAAAACAATCCGCTGGGCGCTTCAAAATGGCTTACAAATAGATATAAAGAGCGCCCTTTGTATCTTATTTTAAAAGTGATTATTGCAAATAAAATTGCCAGAAATGATGTTGCGCAAACTGCTGCACAAAAGCTTAGCCATCTGCTTCCTCATGATATATTTCCACACATGATTTACATCGATACAAAACTCAAAAAAGCAGATCCAATAACCTATGCAAGAGAGATGCTTTTTTATATGAAAAAGCAAAAATTTAATTTTGAAGATCTTTACTATGGACCCTATATCACAAGATATTTGTATGCACAAGAAGCACTTCTCACTGGAACACTCTATCCATTGCAAACACAGTTGCAAACAGCGCTCAATACTACAAAAGATTCGCCCGTAGATATACTCTACTTCCTCGCACTCACAAATCTTTTTAGCAAAAATTCTGAGGCTGCTTACACACTTTTCAATCAACTCATCGATGAGTACAAACTGAGTGATGAAAAAACACTTTTCCTTGGAGCTGTGGCATCGATAGCTGCAAAACACCATGAAAATGCTATTGCTCTACTTGAATTGGCTAAGATGAAAAATCCTGAGTTTACTGAGAGTAGATATGCCCTAGGGCTTCTTTATATGGAGATCAAAAATAACAAAGCAGCAACAACGCATCTAGGACACATACACGCACCTGCTTTTAGTTCTGATTATTTTACTTTTGATATTAATACCGAAGCGTTATACCTTAAAAAAGAGCAACACAAATAGTGTTGCTAGAGATGAAATTACGAGAGGTACCCCAAAAGTGTCTCTCCTGATTTGACTTGAGAATCAAGTTGTACAGAAAGTCTTGCAGAAAGAGGAACCCAAATAGTGGTTTTACCCTTGGTCATAACTCCATATCTTTTCCCATGTGTGAGTTCTTCACCGCTTGTGACATAAACGCTAAGCGCATCAATACTATTATCTAACATATGCTCTACATGTAAGAGATTATTAAATCTATCTTCAAATACTAAATCCACTTTTTCATTTAATAGCGCAGATTTTTTTAGCTCCGCAGAGAGTCGCGCTCCTCTTCTTATATGGACTGATTGTAGCGTCGAAGAAAATGGAGCTCTTAAAATAGAGATATCAAAAAGTGATGATTCTATAACAATCTCATAACCGCTATCCAAGCTGTTGAGGGCAACAATCTTGCCCTCAACTGGACTAAGAAAAGCACCCTTTTGCATAGAGGGTAGCTCCAACTCGGGATTTCGATAGATGTAGAGTACAAAACCCAACGCAATGAGACTCAAAAAGCGCAAGAATGAGAAATCCAAAAATGAAAAAAGTACAATCGCACCAAGAAGAATCGCACTATATTTGTATCCCGCTTTAGAAACTATGAAAGTATCAGTTGTTGTCATGTTTATTCTCTTCTTCAAGTAAATGACGTTTTTTAACCATAGACGCGTCCTCTTTGAGTTCATCGGCTATTTCATTGTGTATTGGAGAAAGCTTACTCTCCATTTCATTTTCAAGTTCATATTTTGCAATAATGCCGCGCACATCTTCGCCCGTTATATTCTCTTTTTCATAGAGTAGTGAAACCATATTTTCAATCGCTCCACGATACTCTTCTAAGCTCGCTTTGACGTTTTCATAATGTTCACCAAGACTTTTTTTGATGAAACTGTCCATATCTTCAGCCATCTTTTCACTAAACTCTCTTGAAGCAGCGGCGCCTCCGCCAAGAAATGATTGACGCTGTTTTTCTAAAACCATAAGACCCGCAACATCAGTCATCCCATACACTTGTACCATCGATTTAATAATATCTGTTGCGCGTTCTAAGTCATTGCCCGCACCTGTAGAGATTTCACCTAAAAAGACCTCTTCAGAGCCACGACCTGCCAAAAGTACATCCACTTCTGCCCAAAGTTCATGACGCTGCGCCATAAATTTATTTTCTTCTGGGGTGTTGAGTGTATAGCCAAGCGCAGCGAGTCCGCGAGGAACAATAGAAACTTTAGAAACTTTTTTTGCCCCCTTGGTAATCTCTGCTAAAAGCGCATGCCCGCTTTCATGATACGCAACAATTTTTTTCTCTTTTGGATTGATACGACGAGATTTTTTCGAAAGTCCAGCAATAGCACGTTCAACTGCTTCAAAAAGATCTTTTTGCATCACACTTTTTTTGTTGTTACGTCCAGCTAAGAGTGCACCCTCGTTGATTATATTTGCAAGATCCGCACCCGCAAGTCCCGCTGTAATGCGAGCAATCTCTTCAAGATCAACATCCTCAGAGAGTTTTACATCTCTTACATGTACCTTTAAAATCTCAACACGCCCCTGAAAATCGGGCTTATCAACTAAAACTTGTCTGTCAAAACGCCCTGGACGCATCAATGCACTATCTAAGACTTCAGGACGGTTTGTTGCTGCAAGAATAATAATAGGTGTATCTGTACCAAATCCATCCATCTCAGCGAGAAGCTGATTGAGCGTTTGCTCACGCTCATCATTGCCACCCATCATACCACCAGCAGCACGACTTTTTCCAATAGCATCAATCTCATCTATAAATATAATAGAGGGTGCATCTTTTTTTGCTTGCTCAAAAAGATCACGCACACGAGCCGCGCCAACGCCCACGAACATCTCAATAAAGCTAGAACCGCTTACTGAAAAAAATGGAACTTCAGCCTCGCCAGCAACTGCTTTTGCCAAAAGCGTTTTCCCTGTTCCTGGACTTCCTACAAGTAAAACACCTTTAGGGATTTTTGCACCTAGTTCAACGTAGCGCTGCGGATACTTCAAGAAATCAACAATCTCTTGAACCTCCTCTTTTGCCTCTTGCGCACCAGCCACATCATCAAATTTTGTTTTTGGCTTTTCTGAATTTACAAGTTTTTTTGAGTTGCCCATTCCAAGAATACCACCGCCCATACTTTTTTGCATACGACCTGCAAAAAACATCCATATCCCAATGATAATTAAAAATGGAAATAACCAGCCAAACATCTCTGTAAACCAGTTCGATTCACTAAAACCAGAATAATCTATATTTTCTTTGTCAAGTAAAGGCACTAAAGTGTTGTCATTGCCTACTATGCGAGTTGTGTAGGTAACTTGTTTTGCACCATCACTTCCGACTGCACGGATATAACTCTGTCCAATTTCAACTTTTTGCACTTTTTTTTGTGTGATTAACGATTTGAGTTCTGAATAGCTTACTTGTTTATTTTGAGAGGCAGTTCCCATGGCAGTTCCCATAGCGCCTGCATCTCCTTGCTCACCCATCAGCGATTTGAAGAGCAAAATAATAACGACCGAAAAAATTGCAAAAGTTATAAGTGGATTTTTATTGAAAAAATTATCGTTTTTTTTATTGTTGTTTGACTCTGGAGCACCCATAAAGTTTTATCCTCTTTTTAATATTAGTGTTACCCACTCATCTTGTGTTATTCGCTCTAGAAGCGAACAATCTTGATAAAATTTAAGCACTTTAGTCTCATATTTGTCCAAAATTCCAGACAAAATTAAAACACCTTCTGGTTTGGTAATAGCTTTGAGATCATTAGCAATATATGTCAAAACATCTGCAACAATATTTGCAATAGTCACATCATATTTTTTATCGCTCAAAGATGCTGAACCTTCCCAAATACTACGATAAGAGACACCATTTTCACACGCATTGATTTGTGTGTTTTCAACCGAAATGGGATCTGTATCGCATCCATCTGCTAATGCGCCAAGTTTCATAGCTGCAATACTCAAAATACCGCTGCCACACCCTACATCAATCACTTCATCACCATCTTGCACATATTTTGCAACCGCTTGAAGGCATGTTGCTGTTGTTGGATGGTGTCCTGTTCCAAAAGCCAAGGCAGGATCGATAACAATATTGATCCGGTCCTCTTTAGGTTCTTCCCATGTAGGATAAATATAAAAAGGTTCAATCTCAACAGGCGTAATCGCATCTTGGTACTCCTTAACCCAATCGCTCGTTTTTTCTTTCGTAGAGAGAAGCTCAATGTCAATGGAAATATTTAATGCTTTTTGCAAGGCTTCTCGAAACTGTTCGATGCCCCATGCAATAGTGTCGAGTTCATCTTCACTACGAATAATAAAGCCATCATCTATTTCTTCAAAACCAACGGGGAGTGTATCTGCTAAAAAGTCACTGAAAAGATCGTAGTGAGAAGAAACTCTCACCACAAGTTGATAGTAGGATTCTTCCATTAACCCTCAATGCCCAAAACAGCAGCGAGTTTTTCTTTCAAAACCTGAGGAGTAAAAGGCTTGACAATATAATTGTTTACACCCGCTTTTAATGCAGTAATAACTTCGGCTTTTCCACCCTCAGTTGTAACCATAATAATAGGTAAATCTCGAAAACGAGCATCTGCACGAACTTTTCTAACAAGTTCAAGACCGTTCATCTCTGGCATATTCCAGTCTGTAATCAACATACCCATATCTGGATTTTCATTTAATACAGCCCAACCCTGAACACCATCTTCACCCTCTAAAATATCTTTATAGCCCAAACGAGCTAAAGTATTTTTTATGATACGACGCATCGTCGAGCTATCATCTACTACTAACAGTTTCAAATATAATCCTTTATATAAATTATATATTTTTAGAATTTTGACTAATAATAACCTAACTTAGTTTGAATTAACTTTAAAGAGTGTTTCTAGGTCTAAAGTACCCTCATAGTATGCTTTTCCGATGATAACACCATCAATTTCTCCTGTTAGATTCAGCGCGTGAATATCACTGGCATCTTTTACGCCACCGCTTGCTATAGTGCTCACACCGCTTGCTCGCGCTATGTCAAGGGTAAATTCGACATTCACTCCACTCAGCGTGCCATCTTTACCAACATCGGTGCAGATAATCGCCTCTACCCCAGCGTTTGCAAATTCACGAGCCAAGTCTGTTGCGCGCATACTGCTCACTTCGCCCCATCCCTCAACCGCTACATATCCATCAATAGCATCAATGCCTACGGCTATTGGATATTTTGCGGCCATCTCTTTTACAAAAGCGGGATTTTTTACGGCAACTGAGCCAAGAATGACTCTGTCAATCCCTATTTCAAGCATCTTTTTAATCGTTTGCTCATCTCGGATACCACCGCCAAGTTCTAGTTTAACTTTACAGTTTTGGCGTATTTTTATAATCTGTTCAAGATTTTTTGGCTCACCCGCAAAAGCACCATTGAGATCCACAAGATGCACCCATGTTGCACCCATTGCTTCAAACTTTTTGACAAGTTCCCATGGTTCATCTGAGTAAATTTTTGCGCTTTGCATAAGCCCTTTTGTAAGGCGAACCGCTTTGCCATCTTTAAGATCTATTGCTGGATATAAAGTCATATTTACTATTGCTCCTCTTTATAATTGAATAAAATTTTCTAAAATTTTCAACCCATTATTGTGGCTTTTTTCTGGGTGTGGCTGAATCCCTAAAATGTTCTCTTTCGCCACTGCACTTGTAAATTCATACCCATAGTTTGTCACACCAATACTCTCTGCTTCATTTTCACAAACAACATGATACGAGTGTACAAAATAAAGATAATGAGATTCATCCATCCCCTTAAAGAGTGGATGTTCTTTTGTAAACATACGATTCCATCCCATATGCGGGACTTTTAAAGGGTTCATAAATCTACTTTGATCAAACGCTATAACTTTGCCACCAATGAGTCCAAGACCTCCATTAAGACCAAACTCTTCGCTGCTATCAAAAAGCAGTTGCATCCCAAGACAGATACCAAACATATAGTTTCCACTCTTTGCGTACGCTTTGAGCGCTTCATCCATAGAGCGCTCTTTGAGGTGTTCCATAGCATCGCCGTAAGCCCCTACTCCAGGGAGAATAAGCTTATCGTAGTGTTGAAACTTTTCTGGATCAGAAACGATGCTGACATCTTTTCCAAGTTTGGCAAATGCATTTTTCACACTTGCAAGGTTTCCCATATTATAATCGACAATAGCTATCATTTTGTAATCTTCTCTTTTGTAAATTTTAGATAAACAGCTAAACTCATGATCAACACGCCAACGCCACCCATAATGTACATCGCATAGAGAAGTTTTTCAGGATCAGTGATAGCAAATTTAAACACAAGCATAAGCGCTTCAATCGAGAGTGCAATGATAATAGAACCCAAAAACTTAACCATCGTTTTATGCGGACCTGAAATATCGTGTTCTTGGTTTTGCCCCGTAATCTCCTCTTCTATAATTGTTTTGGTAAGATCAAACATGGCTAAAGAAAGCGTCAAAAGAATCGTTGCTTCAAAAACATTTTTTATCTCAAAGTTATTTAGACTAATCTCATTGACAAAAAAGCTCTGGATTCCCTTAAAAAAGAGTAGCACAGCAATAGCGATTAGGGCAACCGCAAAAATACCGTATGAAATTTTAAAAAACTTATTAAAAAATGTATCTAAGGTATTGAGATGCGCTATTTTAAGCACCTCATCAAGAGGCATATCCAAACACGCTACATATTTAATATCACCATTTTCATCAAATATCGGTTTTGATGCTGTGACTGTGAGTTCTGAACTGAGCAATGATGGATACGGGTCGGTCACAGAACATCTTTTTTCCCGCATCGCACGATAATAGTAGGCACGATCTGCACGAATCTTTCCAATATCTTCATCAATTTTCGCATGTTGCGTAAAAGTAGAAGAGACTTGAATCCCTTTATAATCTAAAAGATAGACAGCATCACAATGTTCCAAATCTGCTTTGATTTTTAAAAGACGAGGCAGTATCATCTCTGGAGAAAGAGAGGGAAGCCTGTCTTGAATATTTTTTGAAAAAAGATAACAAAAATACGCTCTCGCTTTTGTTCTACTTTGCGAATAATCTTGAATATCAGCAGCAACCATTTTGAACCTTTTTATTTTTCGCGATTATAACATCATATTTTTAAATCAACACGCCCAAGCTTGGCTTGTTTTGCTATAATAACACCCATGAAATTTACTCACATAGCCATAATAAGGCTCTCCGCTCTTGGTGATATTGTCAATGCAACGGTTGTATTGCAATTTATCAAACAAAAATATCCCGATCTCAAAATCGATTGGATTACCGAAGAGGTTTTTGCTCCACTCCTCCAAAATCATCCACTCCTCTATCATGTCCATACCATTAATCTTAAAAAAATAAAAAAAGAAAAGAGTGTTACTTTATTAAAAAAAACTGTTTTTAAACTCAAGCAATTACCAAAATATGATCTCATCATCGATATGCAAGGACTTTTAAAATCTGCCCTTGTGGCACGTTTTATCGGCAAAAAGATTCACGGTTTTGATAAAAACTCTACAAGAGAAAAACTCTCCGCTCTTTTTTATGCTTCAAGCTCACAAGTTCCCTATGAATTAAGCGTAATTAAAAGAAATATTGCTCTGCTCAATGATGCTTTAGGCTTACATGTAAGCGATTTGATGCTACAAAATAAAGCCGCAACACTCCCATTTTATGAAAAACCGACTTATGCGCAAGAACCTTATTGTGTCTTTGTGATTGGCGCATCTTGGAAAAGTAAAATCTATCCAAAAGAACGCGTCATAGAAGTTTGCAAAATGCTCCCATATAAGATCTATATTGTTTGGGGAAATGAGCAAGAAAAGCGTGATGCTGAGTTTATAACTGCCCTTACATGTAACACCCAAATTGCTCCAAAACTCTCCCTTGTACAGCTTTGCGCACTCATAGCCCATGCCGCGCTTGTCATCGGTAATGACACAGGTCCAACGCATCTCGCATGGGCTTACAACGTCGCATCCATCACACTTTTTGGACCTACAAATGAGAGAATGATTTATGAGACAGCTCAAAATATCGCTATCCATTCAGATTCAAAAGTCGATATTTTTCATATTAATAAAAACGATTTTTCTATTGAAAATATCGATTCCAACACGATTATTACCAAAGCCAAGGAGCTTTTAACATGATAGGATTTACTCTCTTTTTGGCACTCGAAAAGCTACTAATGCTGCTTCCAAAAAAAGTGAGACGAGCATTTTTCACATCACTAGCTGCCTTTGCTTACTATGCAAGCAAAAGATACACCAAAGTTGTACGACAAAATCTCAAATTTGTATATGGCAAGGAACTTGATGAAAAATTTGTGCAAGATGTTACAAAATATTCTTATAAATCACTGCTTTTAAACTTTTTATACACCCTCGAAGGACGCACCTATACCATCGAAGATATTGCTAAAAAAGTTACGTTTGAAAACCTAGAGATTATTCAAAAAGTGCAAGAGGAAAAGCGCCCTATTATCTTTGTAACTGCGCACTATGGGGCTTGGGAACTTGGTGCTGAGATGCTTAGTGCTTTGGTTGAGCCTATTATGATTGTCTATAAAAAGATGAATAACCACTATTTTGAAGATTATCTGCTCTCCTCTCGCGCGAAATGGAAGATGGAGTATGCGGAAAAACATGGTGCGGCAAAAGAGCTTGTCAAGCGGCTGCGTGCAAAAAAAGCAATCGCAATTTTAATCGATACAAATGTAAGCAAACAAGACGCCCTTGAGGTTGATTTTTTAAACCATCCAACCCAACAGATTAAGTCCACGGCCTATCTGGCAAGAAAGTTTGATGCAGCGCTCATCCCAATTTTAATCCACGCAGATGCAAATGATGCAAGTTACACAATCAAAGTCTATGAAGAACTTCTCGTACCTCGCACAGAAGATCTACAAAATGACATCCTCATCTCCACGCAGATGCAAGCTTCATGGCTGAGTTGCGAGATTTTCAAAAATCCAAAACCTTGGTTTTGGCTGCATAGAAGATGGAAAAATGATTATCCACAGATTTATAAAGATTAGACTTCAGCAAAGAAGAAGTCTATTGGTTTTCTGTAGATTTTGCTTCCACTAATTTTAAAAGTGCGAGGAAAAACGAGGTGATTGCGGGACCGAGTATCATTCCCCAAAATCCAAATGTTGCCAATCCAGCAAGAATAGCAAAAAAGATGACCATCTCATTGAGTTGTAAATTTGATTTGATAAAACGGATATTAATCTCACGAATAATCAATGGTTTGATAAAAGTATCTGCAATAATAGAAATCATGACAATAGAGTAAATTGCTATGAAAAGCGCACCGTTTGTATCACCAAAACTATACTCATACGCTGCAAAAGGGATCCACATCAAAGCGCCACCAACCACTGGAATCAAAGAAGCAAATCCATACATAATCCCAAATAAAAAGCCGTTATATCCCATAAAAGCGATTGCTACGCCAAAAAGCGCACCCTCAAACATCGCCGTTGCAAGAATTGAGTAAAAGACGGTGCTCATCACAGAAGAGAGTTCATAATTGAGTAGTTTATTGTCATCCTCTTCAAGCTTGACGGCTCGTTTTACAAATTCGACAATGGCTTCTCCATTGTACTGGCAAAAAAAGTAAAAAACAATCACAAAAAGAGCATTTTTAACATACCCAGCACTGTATGAGCCAATGGTTCCTGCATAAGAAATCGCCGTTGCTGTAATATTTTTCACTCCAAAATCCTGCATCATATTGTTGATGTGTGGCTTTAAAAATAGCAAAGATTGTGGTGGATTGTCGATGAGAGCTTGCAGGGAACGCTCTATTTGTAGAAGCACTTGGGGATCAAGATTGTTGAGTTTGATAGAAAAACTTGCCAAAAAATATCCAAGCGGAGCAAAAAATAAAAATGCAAGCAAAAATGTTGAAGCGAGGCTTCCAAACAATCTTGACCTTGTCAAATTCGTAAAATAAAGTTGGATATTTGCCGTTGAAATTGCAAGCAATGCGGCTATAAGCATAGTCAGTAAAAATGGCTCGTACAGACGATACATCCAATACAAAGAACCGCCAAAAAGGATAATAAGAAGATGTTGTGGTTTCATAAAAAAAGACTCTCTTGCGGATTTTTAAATTTTATAAGATCAATAGTTTTATGGGTTGCAAGCCTGCCTTTGGCTGTGCGCTCCAAGTAACCATTTGCCAGTAAATAGGGCTCAATCACATCCTCAACTGTGCCCTCGTCTTCACTCAGTGAAGCGGCAATCGTGCTCAAACCAATGGGCTTTCCACTTGAAGAGACGAGCAGTTGTAAAAGTCTGATATCCATCTCATCAAATCCATGCGAATTGATCCCGAGTTCATTTAAAGCATACTGTGTTCGGTGCAACTCTATATGTTTTTCATTCATAACTTCAGCAAAATCGCGCACTCTTCGCAGTAATCTCAGCGCAATACGCGGAGTGCCACGGCTTCTTTTTGCTATTTCTATCGCGGCTTCATGAACAATCTCTTTATCAAGCTTGCCTGCAGCTTGGATAACAATGCGCGCAAGCTCATCATCGGAGTAAAAATTCATACGAAAATTCATCCCAAATCGATCTCGTAAAGGGTTGGAAAGCATCCCCGCGCGAGTTGTTGCACCTATGAGAGTAAAGCGGGGCAGATCGATCTTCACCGTTTGTGCCGCGGGTCCGCTTCCTATAATAATGTCGATGCGAAAATCCTCCATGGAGGAGTAGAGTATCTCCTCTACTGCGGGGGAAAGACGGTGAATCTCATCAATAAAAAGAACATCGCCCTCTTCTAGATTTGTCAAAATTGCCGCCAAATCGCCACTCTTTTCAATCATCGGTGCTGCGGTAACTTTGATATTTGCATGCATCTCATTTGCAATGATAAGCGCAAGCGTTGTTTTCCCAAGCCCTGGAGGGCCATAAAAAAGCGTATGATCAAGCGCTTCGGCTCGTTTTTTGCTCGCTTCTATGAAAACAGAAAGATTTTTTTTAATCTGCTCTTGACCGATATACTCGCTCCACGCACTTGGACGAAGGGTTACTTCAGCCGTTTCGTCGGCACTAAACTTCTCTATCTCCACTAGACGTTCCATAATACGCTCTTAATAGATGTATTGTTCACTAGGAAACTCCCGTGAGACGACCTCTTTGGCATATAAAGCAACCGCTTCTTGCACCAAAGTTGCTCCATTGAGATATTTTTTGACAAACTTTGGAGTAAATGCTTCATACAAACCAAGCATATCTGAAAAAACAAGCACCTGTCCATCAACACCATTTCCAGCTCCAATACCGATGACAGGGATGCTCACACTTGATGCAACCAAACGTGCAACATCAGCTTTGACACCCTCAATTACGATACAAAAAGCACCTGCTTGCTCGATCTCTTTTGCGTCATTGACCAGACTCATTGCACTTCTTTCATCTTTGCCTTTAACTTTATAACCGCCCTCGCTTCGTACCGATTGAGGTAACAAACCAATATGCCCACACACCGCAATACCGTTACATGTAAGGTGTTTGACGATTGGGGCTTTCTCTGCTCCACCCTCAATTTTTAGGGCATCTGTCGAGGTTTCTTGAAAAACTTTCACTGCATTAGCAAGCGCTTGCTCTTTGCTCATATATGTTCCAAATGGCATATCTGTGATTACAAAACTCTTCGCAGAGCCTTTGCATACGGCGTTTGTGTGGTATATCATCTGTTCTAGTGTTGCACTGAGTGTATCACTTTTACCAGCAAAGCTCATATTGAGACTATCTCCAACAAGCAAGATATCTGCGCTCTCTTCAAACAGTTTTGCAAAGAGTGCATCATAGGCTGTAATCATCACTAAAGGCTTGTTTCCTTTAGAATTTTTTATTTTGGAAATGGTCATTTTTTTGGGCATTTTGGTATCTTTTTCTATAAATTTTGCTAAAGAGATTTTAACCAAAAAATGATATAATCCAAAGCAATATAGGAGAACTATCACAATATGGGCGCAAGAACAAACTTAGAAGAAAATTTTGACTTTGAAATAATCGATGAGTTTTTGGAGCATTTTTCCATGATGGTTGATATTATGGAGCCACTTATTATTCATCTTGAAAAAGCGGAGCATTATGAATCCAATATTAACGAACTTTTTCGCATCTTTCACAACCTCAAATCAGCTTCCTCCTTTTTAAAGCTAGAGCCAATCATCAGGCTTTCCACTTTTGTTGAAAATGCCCTAGAAACGCTTCGAACACAAGAGGGACCTGTGAATGAAGAGGTTCTTAGCTGGTTGTTGCTGATTAGTGATATGTTTGAGAAATGGTATGACGACCTCAAGCTTGATAATGAACTCACAAAAATCGAGTTCTCCCTATTAAAATTACCCGATTTGGAAAAAAAATGAAAAAATTAGTTGCATATATTACTTCGTGTTATCCAGAAAAATCTTTTAGCGTTGATCTCGCTTTGGCACTTGGCGCCAATGGTGTAGATTCTATTGAACTTGGTGTCCCCTTTTCTGATCCAGTAGCAGATGGTCCTGTTATAGAAAAAGCAAATCATATTGCGCTTGAGAGTGGGTTTCATTTTAATGATATTTTGGATATTTCAAAAGAGATTGGTCAAAAAGTTGATACTTTGTGGATGGGATATTTCAACCCATTTTATCAATATGGAATCAATAAGCTTTTACATGAAGCACATAGCTTACATGTAAGCGGGCTTATCATCCCAGATCTTCCGTATGAAGAAACCCTACTATATAAAGAAATTTTTGATGCAAATAGCGTTGCTAACATCACATTTGTTGCCCCAACAGACTCAAAAGAGCGTATCGCACAAATCGCAAAAGATGCCAAAAAGTTTATCTATCTCGTTGCATATACTGGGATTACAGGTTCTGGAAAAGCTGAAGATTTGCAGCCTTTGATCGCTTCAATCAAAGAGGTTACAGACACGCCTGCCTTTGTAGGTTTTGGTGTCAATGCTCGCACTGCAAAAGAGAAAGTAGCAGGTGCGGATGGCGTGATTGTGGGTTCTGCTTTTATCGATATTCTTTTAAAAGAGACGCTCAACTACTCTCAAAAAATTGAGGAGTGTTCAAAACTCGCCTCAATCATCAAAAACGAGATCAACGCGTAAACTCTTACTTTTATCATAAAAAAAGGCGTACATGAAAAGCTTTACAACTGCTTACATGGAAGCCTCTCAACTAATCTGCACTTTTAGCTTTAATCTTCATTATTTATAATTGCCGAAAAATAAAAGGATTGATTATGTATAAAGTAGTTGTAGAAAAACAGTGTGGATGTTTTAAAAGAAGTGGTTTTGAAGCAGAAACAAGCTTTGAAAATAAAGATGATGCGCTTGTCGCGGCAAATGAGAGAAAAGAGGATATGAACGAAACATTTTGTGGAAAACATAACTTTTTTGTTCTTGAAGAAAATGACAACTTTATAATCAAAATGGGTGAGTAATAAACTCATCCTTTTTGGATATAATTTCACTCAATGGGGACGACATGGCTTCGACAGGATCAGGTCGCTTTTAATTGCATGCCGGACTGAGCATTTCCGTTACGCGGCTCAAACTTGCTTAAACGCAAACAACACAAATTACCGCCCAGCTTACGCAGTAGCATAAGTTTTAACCCCTCCTAAGGAGGCGGGCTGCTTCACCTATGGACTCTGGATAAGTAGGACTCGAAGTATCACCCTTTATGCAGATATATTTTAGGTGCGTCTCGACCTAAGATGAATTTAGAGGCTCGTCTTGCGTAGCTTTGCAAGATGTGTGAAGCAAGATTAAACTTAAAACAACTTCTCTAAGCATGTAGACGTTAGGAGTAGCTTGGTTTTGGACTCCGGTTCGACACCGGACGTCTCCACCAAAATTTATTAAAACTACTCAATGAGGATTGCCTCTGTGCAGTGCATCAAACTTATAACGCTCACTTTTCTTTTCACTTTTACTCTTTTTGGCGCTTCGACTTCTTGTGGTGGTATCTACTTTTTAAACACAGCTCCCGATTTTTTAAACACAAAACTCAAAACAAAAACAAAAGAGCTTTGCTTGAGTGAGTTTGCGCTTATGCACTCAGGCATTGCAAGAACACCACTTTGGAGTGCGCAACACCTTACAAAAGATATGCGTGTCAAAAAAGGGGTTCGCAGCACTTATTTTCATGCTGAGGAGCAATTAGGTCAAGAGGAACGCGCAGAGATTATTGATTATATCGGGAGCCATTTTGATAAAGGGCAACTCTCTTTTGCTACCAATGCAAGTGATCCCATGGTTTATAGAGAATTCTTTAGTCTTGCCAACATTGTCCCTCAAAACCACACAAATAAGGTCGGTGCGTGGTCTAGAATCAATGAAAATATACAGATGCTCTTACAAATGTATGGGGAGGTTTATGTCATCTCGGGTCCGCTCTTTTTAAGCCGCACACCTATGCGTATTCACAACAGAGTGCTTGTGCCAACAAAGCTTTTTAAAGCAGTGTATATCCCCTCAAGGGGTGAGGGAAGTGTTTATGTTACTAAAAATAGTATGGATAAAGAGCTTGAACTCATCAGCATGGCAGAACTGGAAAAAATATCTGGTATCAGTTTTTTTCCAAAGATGGGATTGAGGGCAAAGATGACTATTTGTAATTTTCCTATGCTCAAAAGCTCAAAAGAAGAAGCATCGCCGTGGAAAAAAATCACACACGAGAGTCGCTAAATCCACCCTTTTTTCTTGAAAATATAGATTGGTGTAACAGATGAGAGTATCATCAAAAAGACTGAAACAAGGTAGCCATATTGCCAATGCAACTCAGGCATAAAGTTAAAGTTCATCCCATAAATACTCGCAATCAGTGTTGGTGGGAGAAATACAACATTCACAATTGTAAAGATTTTAATAACCTTATTTTGCTCAATACTCAAAATACCAAGGAAGATATTTTGCAAATAATCAAGTCGCTCAAAGTTAAAATCGGTGTGTTCTATCAGTGACTTTAAGTCTTTAAGCATAATGATAATCTCATTTTTTAAACCGCCATCATATTTGTTAGATTTTAAAAGCGAGGTTAAAATCCGCTGCTTATCCACAAGATTTTCTCTAATTTTCATATTTAAATCTTCAAATAAAGAGATCTTTTCTAGTATCTCTTCATCATCATTGGAGTAATCTGTAAAGACATGACGGCGCACCTTAGTAATCTCTTTGGCAAGATTTTCAATAGTATCTGCATCTGCATCGATTCGAATATCGATAATCTGACAAAAAATCTCATATCCATCTTTAAACTCTTTTGGTGTGCTTGTAAACCGTTTTATAAACTCATTGAAGCTTCTAAGTTTGTTATAACGTATAGAAATAAGCAGTTTGTCTTTTAAAATGAAAGAGACCGTTTCATTGTAAGGGTGTTCTGTGTTACTGACAAGAAAGTAGCTATTGATTTCTATCTTTTCATTCTCTTCCCAGTAGCGCGAGGATATCTCAATCTCCTCACTCTCCTGTTTGGTCGGAAATTTTATATCAAACATCTCTTCGACATAACTGCGCTCTTGGGATGTTGGCTGCAACATATCAATCCATACAATAGACTCTTTTGTGTTTTCACTATCTTCTAAAAACGTCAAATCTTGTAAAACTTCTATTCTGTTAAATTTTTTTATAAAATATTTGACCATTACAGAATCCTTTGATGAAAACTTGAAACGCGATTATAGCATCACAATGCACAAATAAGGTAACAAAACTATCGCTTCAAAACTTAGATTAAACTGCATCAAGTATAATTATAAACTTATTAAAATTGAGGATATTTTATGATTAGAAGATGTTTATTTCCGGCTGCTGGATATGGGACACGATTTTTACCTGCAACAAAAGCGATGCCAAAAGAGATGTTGCCAATTCTTACAAAACCACTTATTCAGTATGGAGTAGAAGAAGCCATCGAAGCTGGCTGTGATGTTATGGCGGTTGTCACAGGACGTGGAAAACGCGCTATTGAGGATCATTTTGATATCTCTTATGAACTCGAACACCAGATACAAGGCACATCAAAAGAGCACTATCTCGACCAAATCCGCTATGTCATCGACAAGTGTACTTTTTCTTACACACGACAAATCGAGATGAAAGGTTTGGGCCATGCGATTCTCTCAGGAGAACTGCTCATAGGCTCTGAGCCATTTTGCGTCATTCTCGCAGATGATTTATGTGATAACCAAGAGGGAAAAGGCGTGCTTTCTCAGATGAGCCAACTCTACAAAAAATACCAATGTTGCATCGTCGCAGTTGAAGAAATCGAGATAAAAAACTCAAACAAATATGGAATTATCGCAGGTGATGTGATAGAAGATGGGGTTTTACGTGTCACAAATATGGTTGAAAAACCAGAACCAAAAGATGCCCCTACAAATCTCGCTATTATCGGACGCTATATTCTCACACCTGAAATATTTGAGGCAATTCGAGAAACGAAACCAGGAAAAGGTGGGGAGATTCAGATTACCGATGCACTCTTAACCCTCGCAAAAGAGGGAAAAGTCATCGCTTACAAGTTTGAAGGAAAAAGATTTGATTGTGGAAGCGTTGAGGGGTTTGTCGAAGCGACGAACTACTTTTATGAAAAAGAAAAAGACACCCACGAAGCATGAAAATAGACAACCCTTTTGCATCGGGGCAGATTAAAAACTATCTGCTTTTTTATGCTAGTGTTGTTGTTATTATGATTCTCTTTTTTATAGCCTCTTCACTTTTTAATGATATAAAAAAAGAGGAAACAAAAGTTTTCCAAAGTAACACAACACTCAAAAAAACTGCAACTATTTGTAAAAGCAATACAAGCAAAGAGAAAAAATCTTCTGTTATTCTTATGAAAAAAGATGTTTACTAGCCTTACATGTAAAGGGCTAAAGCAAATAAAAAACAAACACGGCTTTAAAATAAGCCGTTTTACTCTTTTGTGATGATATAAAGCTGTTCATGATTGAGGCGTTTTAAGATATTCATCACGCTCACAAAATCTTGAAATCTTGACTCTTTGTCACTTTTAAGCACTACAGTTTGGGATGCTGGGATGCTGGAGAGTTTTTGCTCCAACTCCTCGAGGCTTACTTTGCCTTTATCGTAAAAAATTTCACCTTGTGCATTCACATAAATAGCAATCTCTTGCTGCTGGTCATTTTTTTCACTTGCCTTAGCCTCTGGCAAATCAACGGGAATAATCCCCTGCTTTACAAAAGTTGCCGTAGTAAGGACCATCACAAGCAGCACAAGCATAATATCAATAAAAGGAATCACATTGATTTGATCAAACTTTTTTCTAGGACGCATCTACTTTTTTGCCTCTTGCAAGATATCAAACTTCACAACAATTCGCTCCATTTTACGGAGCAAAATCGTGTAAAAAGAGATGGCAGGAATTGCCACAACAAGACCAAGGGCTGTAGCTTTGAGTGCAAGAGCGAGTCCCATCATAATCTTTTTGGCATCAACAGTTCCAATATCGCCCAAAGAGTAAAATGTCAGCATAATCCCAATAACCGTTCCAAGCAGTCCAACATAAGGCGCGTTGGCTCCGATGGCACTAATGGTAGAGAGATTATCGCTCAAATCAAGTTCAAGAGCATCCTTGCTTTCATAATCCTCAAGTCGCAAAGATTTATACACCATCAATCGCTCAATAAAAAGCCAAAGTGTGACGATACTCATCAACAAAAGAATCCCCATAATCCCATAATCCAGTGCATTTTCAGCGTAAGCAATAAAATCTGCGTTTTCCATTAACAACCTTTAAAATCTAAAAATATCGTTGTGCCCTGCTCTTTTTTCGACTCTATATTGAGTTTAATGCGATTAGTATCGCAAAACCTTTTCACCATCGAAAGCCCTATCCCAAATCCAGGCATAGAATCATCGTTTTGATAATATCTGTCAAAAATTTTCAGTAACACAACCTCATCGATACCGATGCCATTATCTTGGAGTGCGAGCACGCCATTACAAAGAGAAACGTGAATTTTTTTGCTCTCCTTGGAGTATTTCACACCATTATCGATAAGATTGTCAATCACTTTTGCAAGTCCAATTTTATCCATATTTATAACAAAACTTTCCAAATCAGAGGTAAACTCTGCACTACTGTAAAGATTGCTTACAAATGCAATGCGCTCAAGAAGAAGTTCTCTTAAATCAAATCGTTGTAAGAGCTCTTTTTTTGTCTGTTTTTTGATCATATAATCGAGTTCATTATAGCGCTGAGAGAGCATCTCACACGCTGTTTTGATTCGAGAGAGGCGTTTTTTTGTTTTTTCATCTGCACTTGTTTTTTCGATCATATCGACATTGGTCACAATGGTTGCTATGGGCAAGTTAAGTTCGTGCAAAGTATCACGAGAGAGCTCTTCAAGATTGGTGACATACTCTTCAAGCGGTTCAATAGCAAACTTAGAGATTACAACACCAGCCACAATCACAAGCATAAAAAAAAGAAAACCAAGCAAGTAGATATCTTGAAATTGCACAATATCTTTAATGATATAAAAACTCACACCAAAAAGTACCACTGTAATAAAATAGTATAAAAAAATATTTCGTCTAAGATTATAAAACAAGCCGATACCCTACAGCACGAATATTTTCAATCATTCCATCCTCTAAAAAATGTTTAAGTCGATTGATATAAACACGAATCGCGCCATCACTAATCTCTTCATTGCTCTGCCAAAGTTCCTCTACAATCATCTCTTTTGTCACAACCTGATTGGCATTTTTGAGAAACAAAGAGAGGAGTAAATACTCTTTTTGAGAGAGATCAAGCTCTTCGTTTTTGTAAAAAATGCGCTTTCTTTTTTTATCATGGCAAAGCTCGCTAATGCACTCATTTTCATCCCCTTTTGTGCGTTTTAAAACCGCTTTAATGCGCAAAAGAAGTTCACTTGTATCAAAAGGTTTTTGGATATAGTCATCCGCTCCACTCATAAACCCTGCGCGAATCACCTCTTTTTCTTTATGAGAGGTCAAAAATATCGCTGGCGTTTTATCAGAGGCGTTGCGAAGCGCTCCAAGCAGCTCGATTCCACTGATAAAAGGAACATTGATATCCAAAAGATAGAGATCAAAACGCTCTTTAAAAGTAAGTTCAAGCACTTCTTGGCCGTTTGTGCAGTAGCGCACGCTGTACGCTTCCTCTTCAAGCAGATCCACAAGAGTTTCTCCTAAAAGCGTATCATCTTCTAAAAGTAAAATCTTACTCGACACTTTGAATAGACCATGCGATGCTCTCTCCTGCATACATTGGCACGACATGTGCGTAGTTGTGCGGTACTGCAAAAGGGGTTTGTACAAGCACTACCTCTTTAAACTCTGGACATATTCCATAGATACTTTGCGCATTGTCGCTAACAAAACTTTGCAGATTCTCAAGCGCATCATATCTATCAAACACTTCGCATAGAAGTTGCAGGGCAATGGGCGCTGTAAATACCCCAGCCGCACACCCGCAAGACTCTTTTTTATGCTGTGGATGCGGCGCAGAATCGGAGCCAAACATCACTTTTGGATGCGCACTAAGCGCTACATGTAAGAGTGCTTCTTTATCCTCTGGACGCTTTGCGATGGGTTTACAAAAGAGGTGTGGTTTCATCATCCCGCCAACTACGTCATCAAGGGTAAGGAGAAGATGATGGATGGTGATTGTGGCATAGAGATTTTTATATTTATCAAGCATATCCACCGCCGCTTTGGTTGTAATATGCTCCATCACAATTTTCAGCTGGGGAAATGAAGTGGCTAAAAGCTCATAAATACTCATAAACTCAGCCTCTCTATCCATCACAAATCCATCTGTTTCACCATGGACGCACAAAGGAATACCAAGATCACTCATGGCTTGGAGTGTCGGACGCATCGCTTCAATGTCAAAAGATGCCACTCCTCCCTCAGAATTTGTTGTAATCCCTGCTGGGTAAAGTTTGATTGCAAGCAGATCATCAGCGACACTTTCTAAAAACTTTTTGTCATAGTTTTGATAAAAAATGCTCATATAAGGTTCAAAAAAATCATTTGGAACTGCGGCTAAAATACGCTCTTTATAGGCGAGCAGCTCCTCTTTTGTCGTAACCGGCGGTACCAAATTTGGCATAATCAAACCTCCGCTAAAACTATATGCGCTTAGCGGTGCAACATCTTCTAGCATCACCCCATCACGAAGATGGAGGTGCATATCAAGGGGCATTAAAAGTGTATGCGTTTTCATAGATCTCCTTATAGCGATTGCTGTGCTTTTGCAATCAAGCCATTGAGTGCTGATTCATAAAGAAGCGCATCTTCCTTACATGTGGACTCAAAACGTGTGACTAAAACTGGAGTTGTGTTGCTTGCTCGCACAAGTCCCCAACCCGTATCGAAGATGACACGAACACCATCGACATCAATGATATTTTTAATATGTGGAAAATCTGCTGGCGGATTTTGCAACAAAGTTTTGAGTGCGTCGATAATGAGAAACTTCTCTTGCTCTGATGTTTCTACTTTAATCTCTTCGGTTGAAAAAACCTTTGGAAGCTTTGCAAGCTCTGCATCTAAATCGATGCCATCATGCACAAGCTCAAGCATACGAAGGGTTGCATAGATTGCATCGTCATATCCAAAATAACGGTTTTTAAAAAACACGTGACCACTCACTTCACATGCAAGGTCTGCACCAATCTCTTTCATCTTGACTTTGAGGTTGGAATGTCCTGTTTTGTACATCACTGCTTTTGCACCGCGACGCTCAAGCTCATCATACATCACTTGCGAGCATTTTACCTCGCCAACAACAGTTGGATTTTTTATCTTCATAGCATACAAAAGTGCCATCATATCGCCTTTGATATTGTTTTTATGCGTCAAAACTGCGATACGATCCGCGTCTCCATCATAAGCAAAAGCGATATCGCCCTCTTTTTCTAAAAGTTTTTTAATATCTTCAAGATTGTGTTCTACCGATGGATCTGGATGGTGATTTGGAAAAGTGCCATCTGGATTGGTGTAAATTCCCTTTACATGTAAGCCCAAACCTGCAAATATCTTCTCAGTCACAATCCCAGCAACCCCGTTGCCACAATCATACACTATGCGCTCAGGCATGCCATGCAAGTGGGCAAACTCACGCAGCATAAAATCGATATAGCGCCCAACTGCATCTATTTTGATGACGTTTGGCTCCACCGTTTGTGGCATCGCCATTGTCGCGATTTCGCGGCCGAGCGCATAGATATCTTCACCAAAAAATGGGGCTTGGTTGATGGTGATTTTAAAGCCGTTATACTCGCTTGGATTGTGCGAACCTGTAATCATCACCGAAGCGCTTGGAGTGATGCCATCCCAATCTTGATAGTTTACAAAATAGTTCACAGGTGTTGGCACCATGCCCATATCAAGCACTTTTTTCCCACCCGCATTGAGCCCGCGCACGAGATATTCAAAAAGAATTGGCGAATGACTTCTTGCATCATACCCAACCGCTACAACTTCACCATCTATGCGACTTGCAAGCCCATAACCAATCCTCACAACACTCGCCTCATTGAGCTCTTTTTCAAAAATCCCACGGATATCATACTCTCTATATATACTCAAAACACTCTCCTTTTAAAATTTAAATTTCACTCTATTTCTACCACTCTCTTTAGCTTCATAGAGTGCTTCATCGGCACGTTTTACTGCTTTTAAAATATCCTCGCCCCATGCGTAACTGCTCAGTCCAAAGCTACATGTAAGCGTTCCGACGCTTAAAAAAGTTTCCGCTTCAACCGCTTTTCTAAGCGTATTGGCAATTTTTATCAAAACATCCATCGAATCCACATACAAGAGGATAATAAACTCCTCACCACCCCAACGGATGACAAGATCATCTGCGCGTGTATTTTTTTCAAAAATCTGAACACACCTTTGCAAAACGCCATCTCCGACATCATGTCCATAGGTATCATTGACTTTTTTAAAGAAATCTATATCACAAAAAATAATCCCAAGATGAGAACCATGGCGCTGTGCGTGAATGATTTTGTCAATATTGGCATTGAAATACTCCCTATTATATGCCCCTGTTAGCGCATCTGTGTAGGCTTTATTGATATAACGGAACTTCTCTCTTACTGTGTCGCTGATATCCGAGAGTTCAAGCAGATAGTTCTCATCTAGCCTGTTCACTTTGATAGCAAAGTAGTAAACCCCGCTGTCTTTATCCATCATAGAAACAATTTTGCTTGCATTATCCATGCGGAAAAGCTCCTCAATCCACTCTCTTTTATTTTCAACATTTTGGATATAAAATGATTTGCCATCATTTAAAAATTTATCGGAAATACATCTGTAATAAAGTCGAAACGCCTCAAGTGAAGTAAACCCAAAGAAATCAAGAAACTTTTTATTGACCTCTAAAAGACCATCTTTGCCCACAATCACCACAATAGAATCCTGCGCATCCAAAATCCGCTGTGTTTTTCGAAGCAGAATTTTATACTCTGTTTTGATACTAATCTCTTTATACATGTACAAAAATATCAGTAAAAGGAAAATAGACCCTACAAAATACGCCATCTCTTCACTGTTTTGCATACTTAACAGCATCGTTTTTTCTTTTTGTAGTATCAAAACAGCAACAATCTTTTTAGAAACAGGATTTTGCAATGGAATAAAAGTAAAAAGATACTGTTCATCTTTGTCATTGATGCAAAAAATTTCCCCTTTTTCTATCATCTGCTTAATAAAATTATAATCTTTTAAATCTATGAGGGAAAGATCTGCATCAATGGAGAGATTGTTCAGTTTGTCTGTGACTGCTTTGTCAAAGGACCAGCCTTCATAAAGAGAATCTGTATAATTGGCTCTTTGACTCTCAAAAAGTTTAGAATTGAGTTCATCCGATTTGATGAGAAAACTTCCCTTGCACTTGTTGGCATAAATGAGATCTTGCATAAAATTAAAAGAGCCGAAAGAGATTTCAACACTTCCCATATAAAACTTATTATCAGGGTCATACTGATAAAAAAGCGGAAAAATATGGCGAAATCCACTATAGACTCTTCCCTCTTCAAAACCATCTACTCTTTGATGATGTTCATTAACCCACTTCACACTCTCACGGATATTGGTTAAATTATCACCGTAGATTTCAGGCTTGTGCATCCTCAAAAAACTTTCATTATTTGAAAGATGAAATTGGAGTTCTCTTACACCAAACTTCTTAAACTCTTCATATTTTGGACGTAATTGTTCATATAACTCTTGACGTGCGGCATCCTTTTGACTTGGATCTTGTGCTTTTTTAAGAAGTTCAAAGATGACTGGATTTTCAAGCTCAAGCTTATAAATAATATCCGCGACACTTGTGGATTTGTTAGAAATATTCTCAAAATCTATTTTAATGGAAGATCGGTACGCACTTAAAAAAGAGTTTTCCCGCTCTTTATAATAAAAATGCACCCCAAAAAAATAGAACATATAAGAAACTGCAAAAAGCAATACAGAGGCAATAAAAGTAGTAGTGAGCTTAAAATTTGAGCTTGAATTTTTAATAAACAGATAAAAAATATAACTAAAAAGCAGGATAAAAATCACTAAAAATAAAATCGTTTTCTGTTTAATCTCTTTTCCCCAAGCACTTTTCAAAGCAGAAATATCCTTTGCAAGCAGTATATTTCCAAGAAAAACATCCTTTTGATCAAAGATGGCATAGTTAAACATAGCCATATTTACATCCATCACATAGTTCGAATACGGGGAAATAAAGTATGTAACACCTTTGCTTTGCACTAAAGATACCAGCGCGGCATCGGCATTTTTATTGGAGAGATAGTATTCTCCTACAAACTTTTTACTCACAGAGTGAAGCAGCTGTTTTTTATAGGCTTTATCCACTAAAACCAATGGCTTGTACCCCATATTTTCAAGTTCTTGTGCAATAGAATCAAAATTTGAAATCAACTCAATAGAACCAATAAAGATTTTTCTATCATCGTAGATTGGAATCATGGTTTTAAAACTCATATCATATTTTCCAACACTAATACTGCTACTAATCCCTGGAGTTCGCAGCATCGCTGCGACATCGCTGCGCAAATGTGAAAGGTCATCGCCGCTCTGCAAATCCCAACTTCTCCAAAGACTGATGCCTTTGTTATCTATGAACTGTATCCATGAATTTTTCTCTTCAGGATAAGCCTGCAACTTTTTAAAAATATAATCTTGTGTGCTTGGAGTAAAGTTTTTAGTTTTAACAAATTTGGCTATTTTTTGATCTGAGATAAGTTCTTGCAAAATAGCTAACTCTCGTGCTTGTTTGGCATGTGTTAGCTCTTTTATTTTTGTAGTGAGTTCTGTGGCATTCGTTTGAAAGTACTCACTCTGTTTGGATTGAACCAGCTCATCCACATAAGTATTGGCAACGCGAAGGAGTGCCACAAGTATGAAGATAAATACAGCGACATAAAATAATTTAATAGTTCTATTCAAATAAACTCCTAAAGTCCCAGTATTTTACAGAAAACTCTATAAATTCTGCATTACATCAACCATTCTTTATCACAATGAAGATAGAATTTGCTACTTAAAATTTTGGAGCTTTTTACATGCAAAGAATCCTTATAGTCGAAGACAACAAAGCCTTAGCAAAGCTTATTTCACTCAAAATGCAATCAGAACTTAGTTTTGAGATAGATACCGCTTACTCACTCCAAGAAGCAAAACTCTTTATCAAAAAATATACCTATTTCCTCGCCCTTCTTGATCTCAATCTCCCCGATGCTCCAAATGGAGAGATTGTGGATTATGCACTCGAAAATGGTGTACGCTCCATTGTGCTTAGTGGCATTGTCGATAAAAATATTAAAAAACAGCTCTTGCAAAAAGATATTATCGATTATATTAAAAAAGATGGAATTGGTTCTATTGATTACATCATCGCCACCATTCAAAGATTGCAAGACAATCAAAAGCATAAAGTGCTTATTGTTGATGATTCTTTAGTGTTTCGCAACAAGATGCAACGGATGTTAAAAAATATGTTGTTTCAGGTTATCACAGTTGCACACGGAGAGGAAGCACTTGCCATTTTACAGACATATCCTGATATAAAAATAGTGCTCACCGACTACTTTATGCCTGTTATGGATGGACTTGAGCTTACAAAAGAGATTCGAAAAATCTACTCTAAAAATGAGCTCAGCATCATCACCATCTCTTCAAATCAAGATGATGAGGTCACAGCACTCTTCTTAAAAAATGGCGCAAATGACTACATTTATAAACCTTTTTCCAAAGAGGAGTTTACATGTAGGCTCAACAATACCATCGAAGCTTTGGAAAATATAGAAAAGATTACCAACCATGCCAATAGAGATTTTTTAACAGGTGTGTATAACCGCAGATATTTCTACGCACATGCGAATGAATATTTTCAAGATGCCAAAGCGCGTGAAGAAAATTTCGCAACTATTATGATAGATATAGATAACTTCAAAAGCATCAACGACACTTACGGCCACGAAACAGGAGACAACGTCATCGTAACGCTCACAGGAATCCTCACTGCAAATGTTGATGCAAAAGACATTGTCGCAAGATTTGGAGGAGAAGAGTTTTGTATCATTTTAAAAGATATGACACCAAACGCTATCCAAGGAAAATGTGAGTATCTCCGCAATAAAGTCGCCAATACAGCCGTAAAAGCAGGGAAAGAAGAGATTCGTTTTACCATCTCTATAGGTGTTGCCACTTCCCCTGAAGACACCCTAGAAGAGAGTATAAACACCGCAGATATGTACCTCTACAACGCAAAAAATAGCGGAAAAAATCGGGTCGTTTGGGAGTGATAAACGTTACGTTACCTCAAAAATTTCTGTAACCTCTTGAACACTTTTTCCTTTATTTCAAAGCAATAACCTGTATCGTTGTTGACAACTTTCTTTCTAAAATGTATAATTGTCCATACAAATAGAGGTGTAAAATGAGTAAGTATGTTAATGTGACAAAGATGAGCATTACGTTAGACAATGAAGTCGTAATGGAGCTTAATGCAATAGCAAAAGAGCTCAATGAAAAGAAAAGTCATTTAATTGAAAATGCACTGATGATTTATTTTGATATGCTGGACGAAAAACTCGCCGACAAGCGATTGCGTGAACTTGAATCGGGAGCAGTCCAGGCAATAAGCGCGCAGGATGTGTGGAAAGAACTTGGTCTGTAGCCGATGTACGCTATAGAGTTTTTACCTACCGCCAAAAAAGAACTTGCAAGCTTGGATTTTGTTGTTCAAAAACAGCTCAAAGAAAAAATTATTTTATTAGCAACCAACCCGTCCCAACTTAAAAACAATATCAAAGCGCTCAAAGGGGAATACGCGGGAAAATTTCGTCTTCGTGTGCGAGACTATAGAATTATATTTCGTATCGAAGAAGAAAAAGTCCTTATTATGATTGTTCGTATTGGACATCGCAAAGAAGTCTATTGACATTGAACGCCTGACCCGTATGCTCAAAGAACCGGGGTGCCTCTATTGAATTGTTGGATGAAAGGGCGTATGGGTTTTAAAACATTTGAAAATCATTCACTACTTTTTATAAATTCTAAAATCGGTTGCGCCCATTCGTTGATAACTCGGTATTCTTTTGTAACGTATCCATCAGCTACCCTAAACAATAACTGAGGCTCTGCAAAATCTACTGAATTGTCATAAATATAAGCTCGATCGACAATACTTGAAGCAATACAACAATTTGTTATTGATTTTCCGTATCTCGAAATAATTTTTGCGATAGGAACATCATGCCCACCCTCCATAACTCTCTGAGCAATGCGGCTGGCATTGATAGTCGGGCTCTGTGTTCCTACAAAAAATAGACGAATAAAATACCCATTTTCCTTTGCTCTAAGGATAAAATCGATTTTATCCTCCACAGACAAAACTGTTTCAAAGATCAAACCTTTACCATCAGCGATACACTCTTCTCTGATTTTTGTAGAGAGTTTAGCGGCATCTAAAACAGCTTCCCTCGAATTCCAATCCCCAAATGCATCACGTGCTATATTATCAGGATTAATATAAATGCAGTTTTCAACCCATTCATGTTGAAGAATTTTAGAAGTTATCGAAGTTTTACCTGAACCATTCGGTCCAGCGATAATAATCAGAACAGGCTTTTTCATACTTTCATCGCATGCATTCTTGCGCGTGCTTTGCTGATTTCAATTGCTATAGCTTCACTAAATTGCTTTTTAACCAAAGTTGCTTTTGTTTTTGCTTCATAAGCTACTTCGCTCATAAGCTGACTCAATTCTTTATCTGTCGGCTCTTTTAAATCCATTAAAATAGTTTTTTTCATAACTCATCCGATTCTTAAATGTATGTTTGATTATATCGTCAAAAATGGATGAAACATGTTAAAAATATATTTTATGAGCCGTTGGTGAATGATAAATACATAGGGGTTTACCTAATTCCCAAGCTCTAGCTTGGAAATTGATACTTCAAGCTCTGCTATCTTGATATTTATATTGGTGTATGCATTCTCACTTAGGAGAGTGGAAACTAGGGAATGATACAATTTTAGGAATTACTAGTTTTAATCAGCGTAATTTTTAGCCCCAATCATGCTGACAAAGCCCACACATTCCATTTGCCAAAACATACGACATATCATGATATTGTGAAAATAGCAATTAATAGAGCCACTTGCAAATTCAAAAATCCAACCGAACCACTGCTGTTTAAGAGCGACTTTCTAACTTTTTAAAAAACTGATTGTAGCCATCGGCTGTGATTTTACAGTTTTATGTTTGTTTTTTTGTAAAATAATTTTACCTAAAACATCGGAAAACTCGGCTTCAATGAGCCTTTTTTAAACTTCCAAGAATCTTAAATTGAGAGGTTTTTTTGGGAATTTGCAAGTGGCTCTGTATTTTAGTGATATTTCCCAAAATGAAATACTTGCGATAAAAATTTTATTTTTAGGATTTTTGAGTATTTCTAATTTTTTGTCCTCAATTTTATTTGGATAAAATACTAGTAAATTATATCTTTTTGATGAGATGTCATCAACTAAATATAGCTAGCAAATCTTCCACCTTACAACCAGTTTCTTTCATCTCATTGAAACTTTTTTGCTTTACTGTAATTTTCAAGCCAACTTCCTATCTGTCCAATAAGGTATTTCTTGAGAACTAGCCTAACTTTTGATAGTTGGAGAGAAAATAGATTTTTAATCTATCACAATAACTCGTCCAAAGGGATGGGGCATCTCTTTTGGGGCGACCCAAAGGAGTTCAAAAAGTGGTTCCTCTTTAGGAAAAAATCCATCCAAATCAGTAAAATAAAGCAATAAAGCGGTGTCATAAAGGTGCAAATCTATATACTCAAAAACAGCGCGAAAGTCTGTTCCGCCACCGCCTTTAGGCTTACATGTAAGGTTCTTGTTTGCCAAGAGCCTCTCTCCCTCATAAAAAACTTCATGCGAGTGTACCTTTGCATCAGCTACAAGAAGATGGATCTCGTAGTTTGAGAGTGAGAGCATGATGGATTCTACTTCACTCATAAAACGACCAAGCAACACCGCATCAACAGAGCCAGAAGAGTCAATGGCGATGGTAAGTTTTATCCGCTTGCTTGTAAGCGAGGGCAGATAGGTTCCAAGATAGAGCATTTTTTTTGATGGAGGAAGCGTTTGATAGTCATCTCTATAAAATCGATCCATTGCAAAGCCCAGCTCACTCGCCCAATCATGCTTACATGTAAGCGTTATTTCAAAAAAACGCTCCATTCCAAGGGGCACTTCGCCACGCTGGAACTCCTCTTGCAAAAGTTTTTCATTGAGTTGTGCCAAAAACGCTTCATCGACCACATTTTCCACCTCCATTTTAGGGGCGTTTGTATCATTTTGTTCGCTATTTTTTTGCTCGTGGTGTCTGTTATGGTGCGCTTTGGAGTTTTCATTAAAGCCTGTTTCATCGCTTGCATCATCGCTAAACTCTTCGTTTTTGATCTCATCTTTGAGTATCTCATAGATTTCTTCGGCGTAAAGTCCATCAAAGCGCGCTTCATAGTTTGCGCCAAAAGGCTTTTCTAAACCATTTTCTATAAGCATCGCATTGATAGCATAGTCGGTGGCTAACTGCCACAACCAGCCGTGACGGGAATTTTTGCGGTTTTGGTGCCCAAGCACGGTGTGCATCGCACCGTTACTCAGCGCAAATGCAAGCTCACTCATCTCAAGTGATTCAAGATACGTATCATTGTATTCAAGTCTGCTTCCATCACTTAAAAATGAAGCGATATTCTCATTTTTTACCAACTCCAAACGGCTTGCAAGCGTTCCAAAATAGGGATAATCGACTAAAAGTTTCGCTTTGGCTTGTGATATTTTTGCCTCCAAGAGGCTTATACCCAATGGGCACTTCGCATGGTAGCTCATGCGAGAAGATAATTAAACTTTTTAACCCAAGTTTTAAATGCCTCACTGTGCTGCATATGCACGCCATTTCTTTGTAACTCTTGCACAATCATCACGGCAAATTCACTTTGCAAAGAGAGCGTATAACGTAAAAGATTTTCAAGATATGCTTGATGCAAAAGCGTTTGGCTCACAAGTCCCGCACAAAGCGCATACAAAACATCCACATCACTTGGATACTCGCCTTGACCACTTTCTAAAATCGTTTGCATATCTGGCAGCCTTGTAGCAACTTTGCAAAAACTCAAAAAATCCACCCCAATCTCTTGCCCAACTGCGCCGCCGATGGCATTGAGCAGGAGCGTTTCATGCATACAAGATTTCAAAATCTTATCGACATATTCCCAGCTTCTCGGCGTTGCAAAACTCTTCTCATTTTTTGTGGCATCAAAGGTAAAAAGGTTCTCATTTTTATAAGAAATATAGGCAATAATACGCGCATCGATGCCATTTTTATACGCCCAAGATTTATAATCCTCTACATTCACGCCCATCTCTAAATGCACAAAACGGTTTGCCAAAGGCGATGGCATCCTATAAACAACCCCTCGATCACTCTCTCTATTTCCGGCTGCAACGATAGCGTAGCCATCGGGAAGAACATATTCGCCCACTCTTCGATCTAAAATGAGCTGATACGCCGATGCCTGCACCGCAGGAGGCGCGGAGTTGAGCTCATCTAAAAAGAGGATTCCCTCTCCATCGCGCGGTAAAAAAGAGGGCGGCGCCCAGATGGCGCTGTGCTCATGTTTATCATAAAAAGGGATTCCTTTTAAATCAGTTGGGTCCATCAAAGAGAGACGCAAATCGATAAATCCAATCTTTTTTTCCTCTGCAATCTGTTTGATAATAGAGGATTTTCCAATCCCTGGAGCGCCCCAAAGAAAGGTAGGGATGCGCTGTTCAATCATCGCTTCTATACTCAGACGTATTTCACTTGCTCTCAAATTTTCCATCCTATATTTTCGGTTTTAATGTGCGCTCCAAAACGCTCGTTTTCACTTACAAGACGATCCAAGCGCAAATCAAGTCTCAGTTCATAAAGCGTAGCAATGGGCGTGTTTGGATTTTTGCATAAAGCCTGTAACACTGCAAACTCTCCCAAACTGCCTAGTTTTTCTAAAATCTCCGCAGGCGTCGCAGGATTTTGTGCTAAGGCAAGATGATACTGTGGCATCGCGTACGCCTCGCGCAAATGCACTTCACTGAGTGCTGGATTTGCAAAAAGCAGAGTTTTAATGCCATCATCGCACGCTAAAAGTATCTGCGCAACCCTTTCACAAAGGGCCTCATTTTTTGCAAGCGCTTGTGTTACATCTTGGCGAACAAGCGCACTCAGACGCTCTTGCTGCTTACATGTAAGGCTTGTATTGAGCGCCAAAGTAAGGGGAGATTTTAGCAAAAATAGCTCAAAATAGGCTCCATCCAATTGGACGAATTGTGCCAAAATAGACGCATAATTTTCTTGAAGTTTTTCGATTAAAGCGGGTGTAATATTTTCATTTTTGCAAAGTGTCTCACAAAGAAGGGGATCATTTTGCAAAAAAATCAGGTTTTGCAGCGGTACACTTAAGTTCTTTCTCGCAGCAATGGATTGCTGTATTGCAAAACTCCCATTTTTTAGAAACATTTTTAAAACATTCTCAGGTGTTGCTGCGTTTTTTGCAATGGCATGCAATATGGCAAAAAGGCTTGGCTGCTCAAATCCATTTTTCAATGGCGCTAAAGCTGCGATAGAAGCGATAAGCTCGCCCTCACACCTCTGCTCTACTAAGTGCATAAGCCCCAAAGTTGCGTACTGAACATTGTGATTTTGCTCGATATTTGTATAAAATCTTGAGATAAGGGCGGCGGTAATATCACGGTTTGCATCGGTATCAAAAAATCCCTCGCCCTGCCAATCGTACAGCTTTAAAAGCTTTAAAAAAAGCGTGTCATCGATCTGTGAGTTTTTTAAGTATGCAAAAAGCCGATTCCTGTCGTGCGAGAGTTTAAGGCTCATGAGTAGAGTGTCTGGCTCAATATTTGCAATCAAAAGCTTTTCAAAATCATCAATACAGAGAAACTTCTCTTTGAGTCCAAGCGCATAAAGTCTATCAAACTCATTTTGCTCATACGGTGTAAGCAATCGCCCCTCAACGATACACGCCACATCCTCTTCATAACTTTGTGCAAATGTGATACAAAACGCTTCGAGTTGCATAGCAAACTCGTGTACATCAAAAGCGCGTGGCTTTCCAAAGAGAAGGATTTTTTGATTCTTAAATGCCTCAATGCTGCGCATCTAAACTGCCAACACTTTTTCTATGGAGTAACGCAAATCAGCATCTAGTGAGTCCATCGATTTGAGCATCCAACGCAAATAGGAGGCATCTTCATGCGCAACATCTACTAAATCTTTGCCCTTATATTTTCCAAATCGAAATGTTTTTATAAAGATTGGCTCTTTGGTAAGCAAGACCATTTTTTCTACAGGATTTTCCTCGCTAAACCGCTCTTCAACTGCGATTTTGAGTTCACTTAAAAAGAGTTTGAGCGTCAAAACATCGCCGATGGCATCATGCGCTTTTACCTCTATGCCAAGTTTTTTGGCTTCTGCCGCCTCTTGTTTGTAAAGTCCCATTTTGTAGCGAAAATATTGCAAGCGGTGCGCCTCTTCATCTGCAAAAATATGTCTCGCACATCGTAGCGTGTCAATGAGTTGCATTTGCGAGGAAAATCCCTCTTTTTCAAGCATTCCAAGATCAAAAGGCGCATTGTGAATGATGAGATAGTTTTCTGGAGTATTGAGTTCAAGAAGCGTTTGATACGCTTTTGTTTGTGTACATGTAGGTTTGTTTTCTATCATATCGGGAGTAATATGGTGTACTTCCATCGCTCCAAAAGAGATGGGAACTTCACTGGCGCAAAAGTCGTTGTAAACTGCAACGTCCCTGCCTCCAAGCACCATATATCCAAGCTGAATAATGCGGTCATTTTCACCCGCGCCCGTTGTTTCTGTATCTAAAATAATATATTTTGCCATGCGCTCTCTTTTAAAAAGAGGATTATCACATATCAAAGCTTACTTGTTTCTATACCAACCCAAGCAGTGCACACAAAAGTACGGGAGGCGTGATGATGATACCCACTTTCATATACTCGCCCCAAGTGATTTTCACACCCTTTGTACTGAGTACATGCAGCCATAAAAGTGTTGCGAGTGAGCCGATTGGGGTCATTTTTGGACCTAGGTTCGCACCTAAAATATTGGCATATACCAAGGCTTCATGGCCTGCGTAGCCGACGTGATCGATGGCAATATCCATCAGCATAATGGTTGGCATATTGTTCATCACAGAACTGATAAGGGCAGATAAAAAGCCCGTCCCGATGATGGCTACCGTGTCGCCTTGTTGTAAAAGAAAAGCGATCCAAGAAGCGATAACATCCGTAATCCCTGCATTTTTAAGTCCATAGACAACAACATAAAGACCGATGGAAAACCAAACAATCTGCCACGGAGCGGCTTTGATGGTCATCATCACTTTTGTCGCTTTATAATAACTTGCAAGCGCTAAAAAGAGTATCGCTCCACCTAGTGCAAAAAGTGAGATGGGAAGCTCGTAGCGTTCGCCAATAAAATAAGCAAGCATTAAAAAGCCCAAAAAAAACCACGAGAGTTTAAACATCGGTTTATTTTTAATGACTGACTCAGGCGATGCGAGCTGTGAAATGTCGATAAACGAGGGAATATCTTTTCTAAAATAGAGCCACAAAATACCAATCGATGCCACAATGCTCAAGAGATTTGGTAAAAACATACGCACCGCATACTCACTAAAGCCAATATGAAAATAGCCCGCTGTGACAATATTTGTCAAATTTGAGATAATGAGCGGACTTGAAGCACTGTCGCCTATAAATCCGCCTGCCATTAAAAATGCAAAGACACTAAGTGGCTGGAGTTTTAAGTGTTTAATCTTGGCAAGAACGATAGGTGTCAGAATCAAAGCAGCGCCATCATTTGCAAAAAATGCCGAAACTACTGCGCCTAAAAGCAAAATATATACAAACATAAGATGCCCATTTCCAAAACTCAAGCGCGCCATTTTGAGTGCGGCATACTCAAAAAAACCGATCTCATCAAGTAACATGGAAAGGATAATAATCCCAATAAACGCCAAAGTCGCATCCCAAACGATGGAGCTGACACTCAAAATATCGCCAAAACTCACCACTCCAAGAACTAAACTCATAAGTGCGCCCACAACCGCTGTGGTGCCAATCTTAAGCCCATAGGGCTGCCAAATAATAAAAAGAAGCGTAACAAAAAAGATGGAACTTGCTAAAAACATTTTTTCTCCAATGCCATTTTGATAAGCCAAATAGCTTACATGTAAGCGAACTATAACACAGTTTTCATCAATAAATCAATATATCTTGATATATAAAAAGTATGTTATAATCCACCTATGGAAATTTTTTTACAAACAGTATCAGCACTCAACGATGAAACACGCGTCAAACTTTTGCGCTTTATTGACGAAAATGGCTCCATGTGTGTGTGCGACTTGCAAAGCTCTTTTGGCATGATCCAGTCTCGACTCTCACGCCATCTTAAGATTTTAAAAGATGCAGGTTTTTTAAGAGTACAGCGGAATGGAACATGGGCATACTACTCCATTCGCACCCCATTAGATCGCTTTCGTATCCAATCACTTCAAGAGATAAAAACGCTTGATATCGCCCTGCCAAGCCTTCAAAAATGCGCAACTCAAAACACAGGATGCCCCACCAAATGAACCAAAAAATAAAACAACTCTTCTTTAATCTCAAGTTTATCTTAGAGGGATTTATCGACAAAGAACTCACACTTTTTGCTGCGAGTCTGAGCTTTTACACCATCTTTACCATTATCCCTCTTTTGATGATTGTCATGGCACTCATCACTTCACTGCCTAGTTTTAGCGAACATTATGCAGGAATCAAAAGTTTCATCTTTTCAAATTTGATGCCTGTCAATTCTACTGCGATGATGGGCTACATCGATGGATTTCTGCAAAACTCTGTGAAGATGGGCGTCATCTCTTTTGCGAGTGTTATCGTCGCTTCTTTGCTCTTTTTTCAAAACTTCGAGTACATTGTAAACCGTATCTTTCATGCGCAAAAAAGAACCATTTGGGAATCTGTCACAACCTACTGGACGCTTATCACACTCACGCCAATCGCGCTTGGTGTTTCTTTTTATATCTCGACTGAACTTGCGCTTATTGTCGATGAGAGTGTACTTTCTGGCTGGATTAATATCATCCAAATATTTCCATACCTTATCGTCTGGGCGCTCTTTTTTCTTATTTATCAAATCGCTGCAAATGTTAAAATAGACCCAAGAGCTTCACTCATCGCCTCTTTCGTTACCTCAACAATCTTCTCGATTGCAAAAGCCTCTTTTATCTATTATGTGATTTACAACAAAACCTATGCAACTATTTATGGCTCTTTTGCGATGGTGATTTTTCTCTTTTTGTGGATCTATCTTTCGTGGATTATCTTCATTTATGGGATGAAATTATGCTACGTGATACATCGCGTAGTTGAACAGCGCAAAACTCTCGATGCAAAGAGCAAAGAAGAGCACTCGACTGCGACTAGCCAAGAGTGATAAAGTCAAATGCGCATAAAAGAAAATAGCGCTTACATGTAAGCTATTTTCAACATTGCTCAGCGCAAGAAGCTTTACGAGTAAAGGGTCAAAAATGCCTCCAAAACCGCTTACATGTAACAAAATACTCGCAGGATAAAAGAGAATAAAAAGCGCATCCCAAACAATGGAAAGTGGATGCACTATGGAAAATATGCCAAATATATAGAGCGAAAACGGCAGCATTGCCAGATAAACAAAGATGGGAAAAAGGAAGAAAAAGAGGATTTTATTGATTTTTTCAAAGTAAAGAGCAAATAAAAAGATATAAAAAACGCCACTCACCGAGAGCCAAAATGAGAGGGAAAACAGCAGTCGAGGAAAGAGTGCAAGCAGCAGCAGCACCGTTAAACCAAGGGTCTGCATTGAGATGATTTTAAATCCTCTGTCATATAAAAAGTAACCTACTACCAGCATCCCAAACGAGCGTAAAAGCGGCGCAATAAAATCCAAAAACCACACATAAGCAAATAAAAAAGCCAGCACAATAATAAAGAGATCACGATTTGCATTTCTGTAGGGAAAGATGCGCGCAAGCAGTGGACGGTAGAGCACTCCAAAAAGAAAAAACAAAACACCACTTAAAAGTCCAAGGTGAAACCCGCTAATAGAAACCGTATGGCTCAAACCAAGGGTGGCAATCTTTTGACGCAGAGCAAAAGGCTCAGGAGCGGCTGTATAAAGCGCTTTGTAGATTGTTGCAATCTCTTTGTTTGTATGCTGCGCGGCGATGGAAGCGTTGAGTTTTGCTTTAAAACTTGCATCATCAAGGGCATAAAAATCTCTACTTGAAGCATAAAATCCTTTGAGATAACCCAAAAAATCAAGGCGAGAAAGATGAAACTCAGCTCTGATATTTTTCTCCATCACATCACCGATTTTAGCTCCCTTGGCGGTGTAGATAGTGACTTCACCACAATCGAGTTTGAGCATAGTAAAATCATGAAATGTATGTTTTTGATACTGATTGAGCACCTTACATGTAAGGGTTACATCTTGCTGTGCAACAAACTTTTTGTAAGCATAGTATTGCCACAAAAGTGAAAAAAGAAAGAGAGAAAGAAAAACAAGCAGTGCAGCAAAAAACTCACGTCCACGAAAAAGTTCGGGACGCTGTAACATTTTTTTACAGTGTCGGCATCGACATTGTGTCGTTACCAATACTCATATTTGCTGAGCGGGTATCGATGTTTTGATACACCGTTTCAACCCCTTTTGCAAAGGATGGCACATCCACAAAGCGGGTCAATTTTTTCTGAAAAAGAAGCTTTACATGTCCCGTTGGACCGTTACGCTGTTTACCAATGATAATCTCTGCTTCCTCCTCCTCTTTTTCGACAAAAGAGCCTTTAAACTCTTTACCCTCCGCTTTTGCGGCTTTTTCGCGCTCTTTTTCCTCTTTGTAAAGATACACATCATCACGATACACAAAGAGGATAATATCGGCATCCTGCTCAATAGAACCCGACTCACGGATGTCGCTGAGCATCGGGCGTTTGTCATTTCTTGACTCTAACCCACGGTTGAGCTGCGAGAGCGCAATGATAGGAATGCTGAGTTCACGTGCAAGCATCTTGAGCCCACGAGAAATCTCACTCACTTCCAAGTGACGATCTTTTCCGCCCGTTCCACTCATAATCTGCAAGTAATCAATAACCGCCACTTCAATCTCTGGATGCTGATTTTTAAGTTTACGCAGTTTTGAACGAAGTTGATTGATATTGACAGAACCCTGATCATCTACAAACAGTTTTGCTCTATTCATCTTGTCAATCGCACCGCTTAAACGTGTCCACTCATCGTCATTTAAATCCCCAACCCGAAGCTTTTGCAAAAAGATAGAGGTTTGAATACTTAAAAGTCTCAGCATCAACTGTTCAGCTGGCATCTCAAGCGAGAAAAACGCCACTCCTTTGCCATCATTCACAAGTTTATTGACGGTGTTTAAGACGAAAGAAGTTTTGCCCATCGCAGGCCTTGCTGCGATGATGACAAGGTCGCCTTTTCCAAAACCTGTTGTCATTTTATTGAGTTCATTAAATCCTGTATCTACACCCACAAGTGTGGTGTTTCCACGGGCTTTCATCTCTTTGATGTATTCCATCGTGTCAAATGTGACTGTTGGAGAGTCTTTAAAATCGCTTGATTGGGAGTTTTGCGTAATCTGGTAGAGTTTTTTCTCCACCATATCCACAACCTCTTCACTTGGTAAATCCTCTTCTAAAGTAACCCGTTTTATCTCCGTTGTAAGCGTTAAAAGATGGCGTTTGAGCGATTTATCTTTGAGCACATCAACATACGCTTTAATATTTGCGATGGGGTTAGCAGAGAGGATAGCAAGCATCACGCTCTCATCAAATTTTTTCTCACGAGAGAGCTCTTTTTTGATAAACTCCTCATCAATTGGCTCATTTTTTTGTATTAAAGAGAGCATTGCATTGAAGATATTTTGATGAGCAGGAAGATAAAAATCATCCCCTTTTAAAATGCTGGAGAGCTCATCAAACTGGCGAGGATCAAAGATAATAGAACTTAAAACTGACTTTTCAAAGGTAAGATTATAAAGATTATTCTCCGTCATTTTCTGCCATTTTTTCTATTTCGCTCACAAATCTATCGACGAGTTCATGCTCATCTAAGTTTGCAACCACTTCACCTTTGACCATTACAAGTCCTTTGCCTTTTCCATACGCGATAGCGACATCTGCATGTTGCGCCTCGCCAATGGCATTGACCACACATCCCATCACAGAGACATTGAGCGGTTTTTTGATATGTGCGGTTCGTTTTTCTATCTCACTCACTGCGCTCACCAAATCCGCCTCAATACGCCCACATGTAGGGCAAGAAATGATATTGAGTCCATCAAGCGCCGCACCACTGTCTTTTAAAATCGCGCGTGCAACTTTGACCTCTTCTTCAAGCTCTCCTGTGATGGAAACCCGCATCGTATCGCCGATGCCATCGAGTAAAAGTGCGCCCAAACCGATGGCGCTTTTTACAGTTGCATGAAAAATAGTTCCCGCTTCTGTCACACCCAAATGGAATGGATAGTGGTTTTTTGGGCGTAACATGCGGTACGCATCCACCGTTCTTTGCACATCGCTGGCTTTGAGTGAAACTTTAATAGCATCAAAACCAAGATCTTCTAAAAACTTGATATTATACTCAGCAGATGCGACCATTGCCTCGGCGGTTGGGCCATATTTTGCATCAAACTCTTTTTCAAGACTTCCAGCATTGACACCAATGCGAATAGGCAGGTTACGCTCTTGGCAGGCTTTGACGACCTCGCGCACCTTCTCTTTTGAGCCAATATTTCCAGGGTTAATACGGATACAATCCACAACTTCAGCAGCAACGAGTGCCAACTTATGGTTAAAGTGAATATCTGCAATCAGTGGCAATGCAATGCGTTCTTTGATGGCTTTGAGTGCAAGCGCATCTTCCATGTCAGGAACTGCCACACGCACCATATCGCACCCTGCAAAGTGAAGGCGGTTAATCTGAGCGATGGTGGCTTCAACATCACGAGTATTTGAGTAAGTCATAGACTGCACGCTAATAGGTGCATCCCCGCCAACAGCTACATTTCCGACATATATTTTTTTAGTTTCATATCTTTTTATCATAGGCAAATAGTATCTATTTTGGTCTAAAAAACTGCTTTTACTTTTTTGCTCTCTCACTTCTTTTAAACTTTTTTCTCTGTGGACTTCTCTCATACTTTTTTCTCCGAAAAAAAAGTATGCAAAAAAGCTCGTGTCAGCAGTTGGATTTCTTTACGCTTCTTTTTGGTCGTTGCGTCTAAAAATGCAAAACTCGGGCTTTGCCCTCAAACAGTTGCATTTTCTTAACGACTCCACTCGGTCAAAAAAGCTAAAATCCAAGGTGACACAAAATGCCGTAAAAGCTTTCACGTCAGTTGCAACACCTGCAGAGCCAAAAAGATTCTAATCAATTCCGTAAAAAAAATTCAACTGTTTGAGGGCAAAGCCCGAGTTTTGAATTTTTAGGAGTTGGTTAGAGTCTTTTTGGGGACCTAACGAAGTTAGGCTCGAAGCCGTTGCAAGAGCTTTTTGGTACTTTTTTGCGAAAAAAAAAGTACAGAAGAGTTTTCAGAGAAAAAAGTATGAGAGAATTTTTAAGTAGTGGAACAAATTTAATTTCAGTCCGTCATGGCACGGAATGACGGCGTAAAATCATTTTAAAACTTTAAGTTATATACTAAAAAAGGCTTACATGTAAGCCTTTTTGCATAAAAAACTACGAAAACTCTATAGGATCCATATCTATCTGCGCTAGGGGAGTCTTACATGTAAGGAGTGCGCGGATGAGATCGGTGCTTTTACTTGAACGAAGCAAAATCATAAATCGGTATTTATCTGCTATCTTTTCTATGGCTGATGGGCCATATCCAACCACCTCTACACCGCTAAAAGCCCTCAAACACGCAACCATATTTTGCATCTCATCTTGGGCTTTGATGCCATTTTTATGCGCAAAAACTACACGGCAGAGCTTTTTAAATGGCGGATACACACCGCGACGAAACTCTAGCTCATCTTTTAAAAACTTCTCATAATCGTCTATATAACTCTGAAAAAACTCTTGATTGAAAGTTTGCACAATCACTTTTGCCTCTTTTTTTCGCCCGCTTCTTCCAGCGATTTGCACGAGTGAGGAAAGCGCTTTTTCTCTGGCTCGATAATCGCTCATATTGAGCATATTGTCAAGTCCCAGCACAACCGCTAAAGTCACATCGTGATAATCGTGTCCTTTGCTAAGCATCTGCGTGCCCACAAGCACATCGATCTCTTTATCGTTAAAACGCTTGAGTGTTTTGATGAGTTTGCTTTGCGTGGTGATGACATCGCGGTCAAACTGCTCTACATGTAAGGTGTTCTTTGAGTCTTTGCTATTTTCTAGTGCTGCATCGTTTTCACGCAGATGTTTTACAGCTTCTGCAGTTCCCAATCTACTGCTTTTGAGTGTAGGCGCATGACACTTTGGGCACACTTGAGGAATGGCTGTTGTAAAATTGCAATAGTGGCATTTGAGGAGTTTGTGTTTTTGGTGGATACTCATCCCAACACTGCAAAATGGGCACTCTATTTTTTCGCCACAACTTGAACAGAGTAGATACTTGAAATTCGCACGTGTGGGAATAAAAAGGATGGTTTGCTCCCCTTTTTGCTTGGTTTTGATAATCTCATTTTCAATGAGCGGTGTGATGGCTTCGAGTGAAGCTTGATAGACAAACTCTTTTTTTGTTTCAAAGTAACCGCCACGCAGACGAAAAGATGGAAATTTTGCATAGCTTGTGAGTGAGGGAGTCGCACTTCCAAGCACTACTTTTGCACCTAAAAGTTTTCCCATATAGATGGCAATATCTCTTGCATTGTAGCGGGGTTTACTTGAAGATTTATAGCTCTCATCATGCTCTTCATCGACGACAATACACCCAACATCACAAAGAGGCACAAAGAGTGCGCTTCTCGCTCCTGCGACAATATCGACACTTCCTTCTCTAATGCGCTTGAGTATTTTCTCCTTTTGCACTTTTGTGATTTTGGAGTGCCACATCACCACACGCTCGCCAAAATGGTTTCTGAGACGGCTCTCCATCTGAGGCGTCAGGGAGATTTCGGGCATCAAAAAAATCGCTCTTTTTTTCTCTTGGATCATCTGTGAAAAAAGCTTCATGTAGATTTCACTTTTGCCGCTTCCCGTATCTCCAAAAAGTAGTGCAACATCTTTAGTATTGATAAATGCTAAAGCCTCGTTTTGTTTTGGTGCAAGGGTTATATTGTCTTGAAAATCGTGACTCACCTCTTTACATGTAAGCGTTTTTTGAAATGGTACAAGTAAAGAAAACGCCTCACCAAGAGAGCAAAGATAATAAGAAGAGAGAAAATTGGCAAGCTCACTTTGCATTTTTGAAAAATAAAAGTCGCTTACATGTAAGAGAAAATTTGTGTCAAATTGAGGTTTTTCAACCTTGGCAATCACAACAGCAGTAACATTTCTATTTTGCAATGCGACCTCACCAAGTAAGCCATTTTCAAGAGAGAGTTCACTTTGGTAGGTCAGAGGTGAAAGTGGAGAGTTTAAAAGAGCAACTTGGTAATAATTCATAAAAGAATTATACTTCAATCATTGTGTTAATTTCTTGCAAAATTCCTGTTGTTTAGAGCTGCCAGTGGTTGTATTACAATCAAATATTCCCGTTGCGCTCATGTACTGAAATGCAACAAGTGTATCAGAAACATTGTAAGTATAATTATCATCAGCGCTCTTCATCCAACCGCCACTGCTACTTTTTGCCGCAATAGGATAAGAGAGAATTTTAGATGTTCCATTGCTATCAAAAAGCTTATCGCCTTCGGCTGAAGTGGCTGAGGCGAGTGAGTCTAAATGCGTTGTATAGCTACTATTACCCAGCATCAAACGCTTTTGTCTATCTGTGGAGAGGGCGGTGCGGATCGCCATAACATCTGAATGACCATTAGAGATGATGGCTTGTTCAGAAACTCCCGCAAATTTTGGAATGGCAACAGTGGCAAGAATGCCTAAGATAATAATAACAAAGATAAGCTCTATCATTGTGAACGCTTTTTTATTCACACCAACTCCAAAAAAAATTAAATTTTATAAACCACACAAATGTGACTTGTAAAATTTAAATGATGGAGTAGCCTCAAGAAGAGGCTACTTAAAAATAAAACTTTTAAAGCTTTAATTTTGAATCAAGAAAAACTGGAGTTGTTGCAGTTGGCGCAGTCATTGTATACCAAAATCTCGGTGCCGTTGTGCTGCTTCCATCGCGACAAACTATCCAATATTTTGAATCCGTTGATATTGCAGCATAATTACCAACAGCACTGCTGTTTGCAGCAGTAGCTGATTCGCATTTAGAAGTGTCAAGAGCAGTAAAATTTGCCGGTAAATCTGTATCAGTTGCTGTGATATTATACGTAGCCGCTGTGATACTACCAGCCGCGCCATTAGCAATCGAAGCACTCCATTTTGCTGGTCCAACTGTACGGTTTAACGTACCTACAAACCCTTTAACAAGCCCCTCATCCGCTTGATCTTTCACACCAATCAATTTTGGAAGCGCAACAGACGCAAGAATACCTAAAATAACGATAACGAAGATCAATTCGATCATTGTAAAACCAGTTCTTTTCATAAGAACTCCTTGTGTTTAAAAATTTGGGTTACACCTGCAACCTTAGGAAACATTATGGGTTAGTTCCTCTTAAACTCATCTTAAAGTGAAAATTATGTTTTATGACTGATACTTTGGCACAAAAATTGCTTTACTAAAAAATAACAGTTTGAAAAAAAGGTTTGAAAAATGGGTCTTGAGATCTCTAGAGCACACTCTCTTATGGAACAGGCACTGAACTTTCGCTCAATGCGCCAAGATATGATCGCTTCAAATATCGCAAACGCAGATACTCCATTTTACAAACCTCGCGATGTTAGCTTTGCATCAACCCTTATACAAAAACAAAGAGAGGCTTTTCATGAGCCCTCAGGAGTTTTGCGTATGGCAAAAACAGATGGAGAACATCTTGATGCCCTGCCTCAGCTCAGTAACGCTTCGGCTTCTTTGTTTTTTAGAGATGGGCACATGGCAAAAAATGATGGCAATAGCGTGGATATTGATGTAGAAACAACAGAGATGAGTAAAAACTCAACAATGTACAACGCCATCGTTGCTGCGATGCGCAAAGAAAAAGTGATGTATGAAAGCGTCATAGACGCATCAGCGAAACTAAGCTAAGGGTAAAGTATGAGTAATTTTTTAAGCAGTTTTGATATTAGCGGTTATGGACTTTCTGCGCAAAGAACTCGGGTGGATGTTATCTCATCAAATATCGCAAACGCCCAAACAACGCGCACCGAAGAGGGCGGACCCTACCGTCGCAAACAAGTCATCTTTAAAGCGATAAACTTTAATGATGCTATCAATGATGCTATCAACAAGCAAACATCTTCACTCAAATATGAAGATTCTCTTGATGAGGGGCAAGCAGGCCGTAAAGTGAATCCTGCTATAATGAGCGTCAAAGTTGATAAAATATCACGAGATGATTCAAAGCCACTGATGAAGTACGATCCCTCCAGCCCTGATGCTGATTCAAAAGGGTATGTGGCGTATCCAAATATTAATCCTGTTATAGAAATGGCCGATTTAGTAGAAGCTACTCGCTCTTACCAAGCCAATGTCGCTGCATTTGAAAGTGCCAAAAACATGGCAACAAGCGCGATTTCTCTTTTACAGTAACCAAAGGAATAGATGATGGCAATACCAAGTATTAATGCGCTCTCAACCGCAGATCTTTTAAACAATAAATCTACAACAGTGCAACCCTCAAGTGCTGGCAGTGCTTTTGCACAGACGCTTAAATCTGCAATGGCTGAAGTCAATGACCTGCAAGTAAGCAGTGAAAAAGCGATGAGCGATATCGCAACGGGTCAAGTCAAAGATTTGCACCAAGCAGCACTTGCTATCGATAAAGCAGAAATCAGTATGAAATTGATGTTAGAAGTGAGAAGTAAAGCTTTAAATGCTTACCAACAAATCAGCCGAACTCAAATGTAAGTAACCTTTTTTTAATGCAAAATATCTCTTACAGAACCAAATCAAAAAAAACTTTTATTCTTTTTGCTCTCATCTCGTTTAGCTTTCTTATTTTTTTAAGTGTTATGCTTTTTACTGCAATCAGGCCAAGAGATATTCCATCGCTTTATGCCTCTGAAAGCTCTGTTGCCAAACGAGGAAGTATTCTCAGTGCCGATGGTTTTCACCTTGCAACAACACAAAAACTTTATAAAGCCATCGTGAATACTCACTTTATCGATCCCGATAAAAAAGAGCTTTTTATACAGCTTTATAGCATTTACAGCGATGTTGATCCTCAAAAAGTTGCAGCACTTTTACGCAAAACAAAGGGTGCCGTCGTTTTAAGCTATGACCTCAACTCCAAACAAGCGCAAAATCTTAAAAATCTTGGTTTTGAATTGCGAAGATACAAAGTTTTTAAAGAGATTGAAAATCCAAATACCCACATTCGCACAACGCAAGGGCTCAATATTATAGAGAGTGGTGAAACTCGGATTTATCCTTATGACACGCTTCTTACTCCTATTCTTGGCTATCCACACAAAATTGAAGAGAATGGATACACGAAGATTCGTGGTGTCAAGGGCATAGAAAAACGCTATGAGGATGAGCTCTCATCCAAAGAGGATGCCAAACAGTTTGCACCGCGAGATGTCAATAACTATATGATTCTCAATAAAGACAGTTACACAAAACCCCAAACCGATGGGCTTGACGTGAAGCTCAATATTCCCGTGACTCTGCAGGTAAAAATTGAAAATATACTTGATAAAATGAAGGCAAATCTTAATGCCGATCATATTATGAGCGTTGTGCTCTCGTCCAAAGATGGCAAGATACTCTCTCTTGCAAGCTCAAACAGATTTCTTCCTCAAAATATACAAAAAGAGGATTATCCCTCTTTAAACACTTGGGCGACTGAGTATGCTTTTGAACCAGGATCGGTTATCAAGCCACTCACTTTTTCACTTCTTTTGGAAAAAAATCTTATCAATCCTTATGATATGATTAATGGGCATAATGGAAAGTTTCTTATGGGGAGAAAAGTGATTACAGATGAACACCCGTTTGCTATGATAAGCGCTGAGGATGTCATCGTATTTTCTTCAAATATTGGGATGGCACAACTCGCACAAAAACTCACAGGTGTAGATTTTTACGAGGGATTGAGCAACTTTGGGCTTGCTCGTAAAACAAATATTGACCTTGCCTATGAAAAAGAGGGCTCGATTCCAAACTCTTCACAGCTCTCAGATATTATCTATAAAGCGACCGCTTCTTATGGATATGGGATGCGAGTTACTTTGATGCAACTTGTCAATGCCTACAATGCTTTTAATAATAATGGTCGAGAAGTAACACCAACATTAGTCGATTCACTCATTGATAAATATGGCAAAGTAACGCCAATTCCCATCGATGCTGGACGCCAAGTCATCAATCCTACCACGGCAAGTAGAATGAAAAAGATTTTAATCAAAACTGTTTTAGAAGGAACTGGAACCAAAGCGATCTCTGCTGGTTTGGAAGTGGGTGGCAAAACAGGAACAGCGCATATCGTCGAAGAGGGAAATTACGTTTCAAAATACAACACCTCTTTTATAGGGTTTGTCAATGATGCCAAACATAGCTACACCATTGGTGTTGTCGTCATCCAACCAAGAAGAGATCACTTTGCAGCACAATCTTCAGTGCCTGTATTTAAACAGATTGTGGACACTCTTGTGGAAGAAAGGTACTTAAAGCCAAATATTGTCCAGCAAACGAGTATTGCCAACAATGGCCTCAACCAAAATCATTGAGTTGCCTGTTTGCACTATTTGAATAGGGATAAATTCTCGACTCACGATGGCAATATAAGAAACTTCAAGCGGTTGTAAAATATCTCGCATTGCATCTATAATAGTCTGACTTTCATACACTCCAGCCACGACTAAACTCGTCGCTTTTTTGAGTGATGCTGGGATTTTAAGAGCTTGGGTCTTCTCCTCTGCGCTTAAGTATTCATTTCTACTGCTCAAAGCAAGCCCTAAATTATCTCGCATAGTTTCAACGGGAACAATATTTACATCCATAAACATCTGATGTGCCATAAGGGTGATGAGCTTTAACTGTTGCGCATCTTTTTTTCCAAAATACGCGTTTGTTGGATTGACAATATTTAAAAGTTTCATCACAACCGTTAGCACTCCGCTAAAGTGCCCAGGACGTGTTTGTCCCTCTAAAATATAGCCTCTTACATCTGGAGCGCAGAGTTTGACTTCATCATTTTCATACATGGCTTGTGCGTTTGGATAAAAAAGATAATCCACACCTGCGAGTTCACAAATGCGGGTATCGGCTTGCTCTTTGCGTGGATATTTATCAAGATCTTCACCCTTTAAAAACTGCGTTGGATTGACAAAGATTGAAACAACCACAATCTCGTTTTCCTCTTTTGCTTTTTTTATCAGTGATAGATGTCCATTGTGTAAAGCACCCATTGTCGGTACAAATCCAATGCTTGTATGGTAGCCTCTAAGCTCTTTTTTGAGCTCGTGTGGGGATTGAAAAACTCTCATTTTTAAGCCTCTGTAATATATAATCGCAATTATACTATAGGACTGGATAGAAGCATGGATAATTACGAATACACCGAACTTTTAAAAACTTTACAATTGAAGATGAAAAATATCGCAGGGGTTGTCGAACCTGCTAAAATCCAAGCAAAACTCCAAGCAATCAACACACTTGAAAACGACCAAAGTTTTTGGAATGATGCAGCCAATGCTGCTGTCGTTCAAAAAGAAAAAACACAACTTGAAAGAAAACTTCAAAAATATCAAGATGCAGCTTCGGCTGTTATGGATGCGCAAGATCTCTACGAAATGGCACAAGATGAAAAAGATGATGAAACTATTGCAACGCTTTTTAGTGAATCTGCCCACCTTGAAAATTATGTGCGTCAAATGGAGATTAGTGTTTTACTGAGCGGAGAAACAGACGCAAATAATGCAATTCTCTCTATTCATCCCGGAGCTGGTGGCACGGAGTCGCAAGATTGGGCATCGATACTTTTGCGTATGTACACAAGATGGGCAGAGCGCCATGGATTTAAAGTGGAAACGCTCGATTACCAAAACGGTGAAGAAGCGGGCATCAAAGATGCTTCTATCCTTATTTCTGGTGAAAATGCCTATGGATACCTCAAAGTTGAAAGTGGAATTCACCGCTTGGTGCGTATCTCTCCCTTTGACTCCAATGCCAAACGCCACACCTCATTTACCGCTGTTGTTGTCTCACCTGAGATTGATGACAATATCAATATCGTAATAGAAGATAAAGATATTCGTATCGATACATACCGCTCTTCTGGAGCTGGTGGGCAACATGTCAATAAAACAGAATCGGCTATTCGTATCACGCATATTGAGACTGGCGTCGTTGTTCAATGTCAAAATGATAGAAGCCAACATAAAAATAAAGCAACTGCCATGAAGATGCTCAAATCTCGTTTGTACGAATATGAGCTTGAACTGCAAAAAGCCAAAGAAGCTGGTATAGAAAAAAGTGAAATCGGCTGGGGTCATCAGATTCGCTCCTACGTTTTACAGCCATACCAACAAGTCAAAGACACCCGCAGTAATGAAGCATTTTCCAATGTAAGCGCGCTATTAGACGGTGATATTGATGCGATGATAGAGGGTGTTTTGATCGCCCAAAATAAAGCAAATTAAGTTCATCTCTTCATTCATCTATGCTTACATGTAAGAGAAAAAGATGAAACTTTTAAATGAGTGCACTTTTACAGATAAATGCTCTTATCTTGAAGCAAAGCAGCAAACTGCCCATTACAAGATACTTTCCCAATGTAGTATGAGCTATTGCACAACTCTTGTACGGCGGGGCTGGAGAAGATTTGGAAAGATGTTCTTTAGACCCATTTGCAGCGATTGTACTGAGTGTCAAAGCCTTAAAATAGATGTCAATAACTATCATTTTTCAAAGTCTGAAAAAAGAGTGCTCCATAAAAATACACATATAACACACCATATACAAAAGCCAAGTGTAAGCTATGAACATCTTTCACTATTCAATACATACCATGCCCATATGCACACCCACCGAGGCTGGGATTACAATGAAACTGACGTGCAAGGGTATTACAACTCATTTGTGCATGGGCATCATGATTTTGGATATGAAGTTTTATATTATGATCGAGAAAAACTTATCTGTGTTGATCTTATTGATATCTTAGACGATGGCATCTCTTCCATATATTGCTACTATGACCCAAATTACAGTGCGCTATCTTTAGGAAAATATTCACTTTTGCTGCAAATTAGCTTAGCAAAATCACTTGAAAAATCATGGATTTATTTAGGATATTACGTCAAAGACTGTCAAAGTTTAGCGTACAAAAATCAATTCAAACCCTACCTTATTTTACAAAACAGAGCGACAGAATTAGAGAATGATATTTGGATTTAGATTACGAATGAAGTAAAAAAAAGAGTGGAAATAAGCTTTATAAAAAAAGATTCTCTCCTCAGAAAGAGAAGAGAGAAAAAGAAGATTAACCGTTACGTTTTTTGATAATCTCTTCAGAAACGTTTCTTGGAACCTCTTCATAGTGGTGGAATTCCATAGAGTATGTCGCACGTCCTTGAGTTGCTGAACGAAGATCAGTTGAGTAACCAAACATTTCAGAAAGTGGAACATAAGCATCAACAATTTTGTTACCTGAACGGTCACCCATATTGTTAATTTGTCCACGACGACGGTTAAGGTCACCGATAACATCACCCATATAATCTTCAGGAACTTCAACTTCAACTTTCATAAGTGGCTCTAAAATGGCAGCGCCTGCTTTTCTACATCCCTCTTTGAAACCCATTGAAGCAGCAAGTTTAAATGCCATCTCATTTGAATCCACTTCGTGGTATGAACCATCATATACTGAAACTTCAACATCCTCGATTGGGTATCCAGCAAGTACACCGCCTTGCATAGCTTCAACGATACCTTTTTCAATTGCTGGAATATATTCTTTTGGAATAACCCCACCTTTGATATCATTGTTAAATTTAAAGCCAGCACCCGCTTCATTTGGTTTAATACGTAAAAATACGTGACCAAATTGCCCGCGTCCACCAGATTGTTTTGCATATTTGTGTTCTTGCGTTACTTCATTTTTGATTGCTTCACGATAAGAAACTTGTGGTGCACCAACTTCAGCTTCAACTTTAAACTCACGTTTCATACGATCAACGATAATTTCAAGGTGTAATTCACCCATTCCTGAAATAATAGTTTGTCCCGTTTCTTCATCAGTATGTACACGGAAAGATGGATCTTCTGCAGCAAGTTTTCCAAGTGCAAGTCCCATTTTTTCTTGGTCGGCTTTTGTTTTTGGCTCAACTGCAACAGAGATAACCGGTTCTGGAAATACCATACGTTCTAAGATAACTTTTTCATCTTCATTACAAAGTGTATCACCAGTCGTTGTATATTTTAAACCAACAACAGCACCGATTTCACCTGCATAAATCTCTTTTACTTCTTCACGTTTGATAGCGTGCATTTTTACGATACGGCCGATTCTTTCTCTTTTATCTTTTGTTGTATTATGAACAAAAGAGCCAGCTTCCAAAGAACCACGGTAAACACGGACAAACGTTAATGTTCCAACAAATGGATCCGTCATGATTTTAAATGCAAGTGAAGCAAATTTTCCATCATCAGTTGATGGTACAATCACTTCAATATCTTCATCATCCATCATCGTACCCTTGATTGGAGCACATTCGGTTGGAGCTGGAAGGTATGCTACAACTGCATCAAGTAAAGTTTGAACACCTTTGTTTTTAAATGCAGTTCCTGCAGTCATTGGAACTATTTCCATAGCCAATGTTGCAGCTTTGATTCCAGCAACGATCTCTTCTTCAGTAAGTGCGATACCCTCAAGAAATTTTTCCATAAGTTCTTCATTACCATCTACACCGGAAATAGATTCGATCATTTTTTCACGGTATTCATTCGCTTTGTCCATCATATCTGCTGGAATCTCTTCAACGTGGTAGTTTGAACCCATAGCCGCATCTATATCCCAAACGATAGCTTTCATTTTTACCAAGTCAACAATTCCTGAGAATGTATCTTCAGCACCGATTGGCAGTTGAATAGGTACTGGATTTCCTTTTAGACGATCACGGATTTGATTCTCAACATTGTAAAAATCCGCACCTGTTCTATCCATTTTGTTAACAAAAACAATTGAAGGAACGCCATAACGATTTCTTTGTCTCCATACTGTTTCAGATTGAGGTTGTACCCCACCAACAGCACAGAAAACTGATACAGCTCCATCAAGAACACGCATAGAACGTTCAACTTCGATTGTAAAGTCAACGTGGCCCGGAGTGTCGATGATATTAATCTGTTTGCCAGCCCACTCACAAGTTGTAGCCGCAGAAGTAATTGTAATTCCTCTTTCTTGCTCTTGTTCCATCCAATCCATTGTAGCAGCGCCATCATGAACTTCACCAATTTTGTGCTCAACGCCCGTATAGAATAAAATACGCTCTGTTGTTGTTGTCTTTCCTGCATCAATGTGCGCAGCAATACCGATATTTCTTACATCTTCTAATTTGTGTGATCTTGCCATATTTTTACCTTAAAAAACTTTGATTTGAAGAGCTGAACCTCTTTTTTAAAATGAAAAAATCATCTCAAAAAAGAGGTTTGCATGTAAGAACTTCACAAAAGTGAAGTTCAACAAAAAGTATCTCTTACCAGCGGTAGTGAGCAAACGCTTTGTTTGCTTCTGCCATTCTGTAAGTGTCTTCTTTTTTCTTGAATGCTGTACCTTTTTCGCTACTTGCATCCATTAACTCATTTGCTAAACGCTCAGCCATAGTACGCTCATTACGATTACGAGATGCGTCAACTAACCAGCGGATTGCTAATGATTGTTGACGTACTGGACGTACCTCTACTGGAACTTGGTATGTTGCACCACCTACACGACGGCTTTTGACCTCGATAATAGGCTTAACGTTATCGATAGCGTTGTTAAATGTATCTATGCCCGTTTTTTCACCACGAGAACTAATGATGTCTAACGCACTATAAATAATTTTTTCAGCTGTACTTTTCTTACCGTCTAGCATGATTTTGTTTATAAATTTCGTTAAAATTTTGCTTCCGTAAATCGGGTCAGGCATAATTTCACGAACAGGAGCTTTTCTTCTTCTCATCTGATATTTTTCCTTATCTTCAATTTTTATCAAATTTACTCAAAATGCTTCCCTTTTGTAAGAGAATTCATCCTGTGCTCGCTTGAATCTTGTGTTTGCAAACATCTCAAACTTTGAGATTATTTTGCAGCTTTAGGTTTTTTAGTTCCATATTTAGAACGAGCAACTTTACGGTCTTTAACACCAGCACTATCAAGCGCACCACGTACGATATGATATTTAACCCCTGGTAAATCCTTAATACGACCACCACGAACAAGTACTATTGAGTGTTCTTGAAGGTTGTGACCCTCTCCACCGATATATGAAATAACTTCGAATCCAGAAGTTAAACGAACTTTTGCGACTTTACGTAAAGCCGAGTTAGGTTTTTTTGGTGTAGTAGTGTAAACACGAGTACAAACACCACGACGTTGTGGACACGAAACAAGCGCAGGTGATTTAGATTTTTTAACCACTTTTTTACGCTCATTACGAATCAATTGGTTGATTGTAGGCATACAATTCCTTTCTTTAATGTTCCAGTAGAATTTAACTCTTCTGCATCTACGAAAGATGAGAGAATTATAAACGCGTAATTTTACAGAATTAGCGATTAAAGTTTGCTTATTTTAAGTATTTATTAATGTAAGAAAATAGGAGTGGATAGAATCTTTACATGCAAGCGTAAGGCTTACATGTAAGAGATAAGAGAGAAAAATTAATTGATATAATCTTCAAAGCAGAGGATATCATCTTTGTAAATACCAGTACCAACTGGGATTGTACGTCCGATGATGACATTCTCTTTCAAATCGGTAAGATCATCAACTTTTGCTGAAACTGCAGCTTCTGTCAATACTTTTGTTGTATCTTGGAATGATGCCGCTGAAATGATACTATCCGCAGAAACTGCCGCACGAGTAATACCAACCAAGAATGGTTCAGCAATCGCAGGACGTCCACCAAGGCGCATAATTTTTTTATTTTCTTCAATAAATCTGTTTCTTGAGATCAAATCACCTTCGATGAATTTTGTATCACCTGAGCTTAATATTTTAATCTGACGTAACATCTGAGTAAAAATAACCTCAATATGCTTATCGGCAATATTAACCCCTTGAGAACGGTACACTTGTTGTACTTCACTTACCAAATAGTTATGAAGCGCTTTGACACCAAGTATTCTCAAAATATCATGAGGAGAACCGATACCATCCGTTAATTTTTCACCAGCATGAACATACTCGCCAACATTAACTTGTGCAACAAGCGATTTATCGACAAAATACTCTTTAATCATTCCATTTTCAGAGGTGATTAAGATACGTTCTTTACCACGAAGTGGTTTTCCAAAACTGACAATCCCGTCAATCTCACTAATAACCGCATTTACTTTTGGACGGCGTGCCTCAAAAAGCTCAGATACACGAGGAAGACCCCCTGTAATATCGTTTGATTTTTGAAGTGCTTTTGGTGTTTTTACAAGTGTATCTGCAATTTTTACCTCTGCGCCATCTTGGACATAAACAGATGATTTAGGATCGATTGCGTATCTGATAAGTTCACCCTCATTTGTTGCTAAAACGATTGTTGGCTTATACTCAGGAGAGATGTGCTCGTTAATCATCAAACGTGTTTTACCAGTCAGCTCATCATATTGAGATGATGCAGTGACTCCATCGATTACATCTTCAAAACTTACGCGACCATTTGCTTCTGAAATAATTGGATTTGAGTATGGATCCCATTCAGCAATAACGATAGATTCCTCTTTTGCAGGTTTTGCAATAAGTGTATCTGCTTCAACAAGCGCATCATCATTTTGCTCAACAATTGAACCACGTGCAATATAATGGCGAATCGCTTCATGATCTGAGCCATCTACAATACTTGCAAATAAGCCTTTCTCTTTTACTTCATGTCCAACTTTTAAACCCTCATATCTTTCTAAATAATCACCCTTGAGTAGGAAATATTTAATCGTTCCAGCCTCTTTTGCTCTTATTTTTTGAGTAATTGGATCTCCATCTTTGACCATAATCTCTGATGCGTATGGAATATGGTTAGGAACATTCCATCCGTCATTGATTTTTTCGACAATTGATTCTGCATCCTTGACCATCTCACCATGTTTATACGGCAAGTACAATTTACTCTCAATATGTCCGCCAACCCCAGCAAGCTCATTTGGACGTGCGACTTCATTTTTTCTAAGGGTATAACGGATTGTTTCTTTTTCACCAACAACACTGATAATCATCTCATCGTGGATAGATTGAATCTCAACTCTACCATCAAATGGAGCTTTAATTTTTGGCTCAACAAGTAAGATACCAGCGTTACGGCGGTTTGCAACAATCTGTTTACCCTCTTTAGAAGTATAAGTTTTAAAGTTATAGTAACGGATAAAACCTTCTTTGCTTGCAACAACTTGACGCTCTTGACGTGTACTTGATGCAGTTCCCCCAACGTGGAAGGTACGAAGAGTTAGCTGTGTACCTGGCTCACCAATTGATTGCGCCGCAATAATACCAACAGCCTCTCCACGGCGAACGAGTTCACCAGTACCGAGGTTCAATCCATAACAAAGCGCACAAATACCACCCTCTGACTTACATGTAGTCGGAGTACGGATATATGCTGATTTTATTCCAGCTTCAACAATTATTTTTGCTTTCACTTCATCAATCAAGGTTCCCTCAGTGAAAAGAATCTCATTGGTGATAGGATCGATTGCATCATCAGCCAAAACACGACCAAATAAACGATCTTCTAATGACTCAATTAATGAGTTATGGTCTGAAATATCAGAGATTTCAATCCCTTCATGGGTATGACAATCATGTTCTACAACTTTTACGTTTTGTGAAACATCTACAAGTTTACGAGTCAAATATCCAGCATTCGCTGTTTTAAGAGCGGTATCGGCAAGACCTTTACGCGCACCGTGAGTCGAAATAAAGTATTCTAAAACATTGAGTCCCTCTTTAAAGTTAGAGATAATCGGTGTTTCAATAATATCACCACTTGGCTTGGCCATTAGACCACGCATCCCCGCAAGCTGACGAATCTGAGCCGCAGAACCCCTCGCACCAGAATCAGCCATCATATGAATAGAGTTAAACCCTTTTTTATCAGTTTGTACGAGTGTCATCATCTGAGTTGCCAAAATATTGTTCGTATCTGTCCATACATCAATGATTTTGTTGTAGCGTTCTTGCTCTGTTAAAAGACCAGCTTCAAACTGTTTTTGAATCTCACGAACCTTATTTTTTGATTCATCGATTTTAGCAGCTTTTGTTTCAGGAACGATAATATCATCAATTGAGATAGAAACACCAGCCTCAGTTGCTTGTTTAAATCCAAGATTTTTCAAGGCATCCAAGAAAGAAGCAGTAATACCAATCCCACCATGTTTTTGAACATAATCAACAAGTTCATTAATCGCTTTTTTCTTCATAACACGGTTCCACAGCTCCACTGGAACAAAATCAGGAATAATATCTTTTAAAATTAAGCGTCCAGCTGTTGTGTGAATCAATCTTCCATTTACACTTGAGCGGATTTTTGCATGCAAATCAAGAGAACCATGCTGAATAGCAATCATAACTTCATCCACATTTGCAAACAGTTTATTTGAACCTTTTACACCGCTTTTTTCCAAACTCGTATAGTAGATTCCAAGGACCATATCTTGTGATGGTGTTGCTATCGCTTTCCCAGATGCAGGAAGCAAGATGTTCATAGATGCAAGCATCAAAACTTTTGCTTCTGCAATAGCAGCAGTACTTAAGGGAATGTGAACCGCCATTTGATCCCCATCGAAGTCGGCATTGAAAGCCGCACAAACGAGTGGATGTAACTGAATCGCTTTTCCATCGATCAATTTAGGGTGAAACGCCTGAATTGAAAGTTTGTGTAGCGTCGGCGCACGATTGAGTAAAATTGGATACCCATCAACGATTTCAGCAAGACATTCCCAAACTTCATTTGTTTTTGCTTCAATCATTTTACTTGCAGCTTTGATGGTTGTTGCGTAACCTTTTTCTTCAAGTTTTGCTATCAAATGCGGTTTAAAAAGCTCAAGCGCCATTTTTTTCGGAAGACCACACTCATCCATTCGTAAAGATGGACCAACAACAATAACAGAACGTCCAGAAAAGTCAACACGTTTTCCAAGAAGGTTTTGTCTAAAACGTCCTTGTTTCCCTTTAATAATCTCACTTAAAGATTTAAGCGGACGCTTATTGGCACCTTTTACGGCATTGGCACGGCGGCCATTATCAAAGAGTGCATCGACTGCTTCTTGAAGCATGCGTTTTTCATTTCGCACAATAATCTCAGGAGCTTCGAGCTCTACTAAGCGTTTAAGACGTTGGTTACGGTTGATAACACGGCGGTATAAATCATTGACATCCGAAACTGCAAACTTTCCGCCATCAAGGCTGACAAGTGGACGTAGGTCTGGTGGAAGCACTGGCAAGACTGTTAGCATCATCCATGCAGGGTTATTTCCGCTATTTAAAAATGACTCAATAACTTTAAGACGTTTTGCAATTGTTTTGCGTTTTGCTTCAGAGTTTGTAGCCTCAATATCCTCTTTGAGTTTTGAAAAGAGCTCAACAAGATCGATATCATCAAGAATATCGCGGACAACTTCTCCACCCATTCTTGCTTTAAATCCTAGCTCGCCAAATCTTTGGACAAGAGTACGGTATTGCTCTTCATTTAAAACATCGTATTTAGCAACTGGTGTTTTTGCATCTGCATCATAATATGCTTCTCCGCCCTGTTCTACGATGTATGCCTCATAATAAAGTACGCGCTCAAGGTCTTTCATTTTGACACCTAAAAGTGTACCAATACGAGACGGCAATGAACTTACATACCAAATATGTGCAACTGGAGTTACAAGATCAATGTGTCCCATGCGAACGCGGCGTACTTTGGAGCTTGCCACTTCAACACCACATTTTTCACACACAACACCCTTGTAACGCATTTTTTTGTATTTACCACATAAACACTCATAATCACGTACAGGACCAAAAACTTTTGCACAAAACAAACCATCACGCTCTGGTTTAAGCGTACGATAGTTAATTGTTTCAGGTTTTTTTACTTCACCATGACTCCAAGAAAGTATTTTCTCTGGAGATGCGAGGCGAAACTGCAGCTGTTTAATATCTTTTGGGCGATTATCTTCTGCTACTTCTATTGCTACTAATTTACTCATCGTCTTCAACCTCGTCAAAAATCTCTACATCAAGAGCCAATGCTTGCAACTCTTTTGTCAATACAAATAGTGTTTCTGGTATTCCAGACTCTGGAACCAATTCACCTTTGGTTAATGCTTTATATGCACGAACACGACCATCTACATCATCAGATTTAATAGTCAGCATCTCTTTAAGTACCGCACTTGCACCATACGCTTCTAGTGCCCAGACTTCCATCTCTCCAAATCTTTGACCACCAAAAAGTGCTTTTCCACCAACTGGTTGTTGCGTGACTAAAGAGTATGGTCCAGTTGAACGAGCGTGGATTTTTTCATCAACTAAGTGGTGAAGTTTTAGGATGTACATGTAACCAACGTTTACACGTTCTCTCATCTGCTCGCCAGTTTTTCCATCAAATAAAACTGTTTTTCCATCTTTGCTCATTTTTGCCATTGCAAAAAGTTTTGCAAACTCTGCTTCATTAACACCCTCGAAGATAGGGGTGGCAAATTTGACACCTTTGGACCAGTCACGAGCGTATTTAATAAGATCATCATTGCTCATTTTGCCTAAAACTTCAACAGCATCCATAAGACCCGCAACATTTGATATCTCTATCATTTTTGCGCGAATATTCTCTAAGAATTCTGCTTGTTTAGAGTCAAATTCTGCTTGAATTTGATGTCCAAGTTCACGTCCAGCCATACCAAGGTGCATCTCTAAGACTTGCCCGATATTCATACGAGAAGGAACCCCTAGAGGATTTAGACAAACATCAACACTACGTCCATCTTCCATGTACGGCATATCAACTTCAGGAACTATGTTAGAAACAATCCCTTTATTTCCGTGACGTCCTGCCATTTTATCACCAACTTTAAGTTGGCGTTTCGTTGCAACATAGATTTTTACATATTTTACAACACCGTTTGGAAGGATGTCATCATTTTCTAAAATTGAAAGTTTTTCTTCATGTTCATCACGGAAAATTCTTTTTTGTTTTTGGAAATAGTTTTTCATAACGTTGTATTGATTTTGAATCTCTTCTGAGAAAGATTTGACAATATTGTTCATCGCAAAACGGTTTACATCTTTAAGATCATCCCCATTAATAATATCGCCTTTTTTATAATCAGTCCCATTAATACTAATCTCTTTTCCTAATGGCTCTTTTGTTAAAAGTGCAGTAATTCTAAAAATTTCCTCTTTATCAATCATTAAAAGGCGATCATAATGCTCGCGTTCTAAATAATCTCTCTCCTCTTTTTCAAGTTCCAAAGAACGAGGATCTTTGTCATAACCTTTTTTCGTAAAGATTTTTACATCTACGATAACGCCTTCCATTGATGGTGGGCAGTAAAGAGATTTATTGACAACATGCCCAGATTTTTCGCCAAAAATTGCACGCAATAATCTCTCTTCTGGAGTTGGTTTGACTTCACCTTTTGGAGAGACTTTTCCAACTAAAATCATGCCGCCTTTGACGCTTGTACCGATTTTAGCAATACCACTTTCATCAAGGTGCGCCAAATCTTCTTCACGAACATTTGGAATATCACGAGTAATCTCTTCAACACCATGTTTGAGTTCACGCGCTTCACACTCTTTTTCATAAATATGCACTGAAGTAAATGCGTCTTCTCGAATCATACGTTCTGAGATTACAATAGCATCCTCGTAGTTGTACCCATTCCAAGGCATAAAAGCAACCATGGCGTTCACACCAAGTGCTAATTCACCTTGATCCATATTTGGACCATCAACAATAATATGATTTTTTTCTACATATTGACCAATTTTAACAACTGGTTTTTGAGAAAAGGAAGTATTTTGGTTCGTACGAAGATTTTTTTGTAATGGATAGTAATCTATAAAGATTCCATCTTCATCTTCACCTTTAATGTAAATATGTTTTGCATCTGCTTTTTCAACAATACCAGAGCGTTTTGCATACATACATTCCCAGCTATCACGAGCAACAAGTTTCTCAACACCAGTTCCAACCATAGGTGCTTGTGGACGGATTAATGGCACCGCTTGACGTTGCATATTCGAACCCATAAGCGCACGGTTTGCATCATCGTGTTCAAGAAAAGGAATCAATGATGCAGCAACACCAACAACCATATGAGAAGAAAGATCGGCGTATTCACAATCTTTTGGTGAACGGTAAATAATCTCACCATCTTGACGTACTGCAATAAGATCTTCTATAAACTGGCCTTTTGCATCAAGTTTATTTGATGCAGCAGCTATCAGTTTACCCTCTTCTTGTGTCGCTGTAAGATAAATAACTTCGCTTGTCACAACACCATCTATTACAACTTTGTATGGCGCTTCAATAAAGCCATGTTCATTTACTTTTGAATATGTTGCAAGTGTATTGATAAGACCGATATTTTGACCCTCTGGAGTCTCAATCGGACAGATACGACCATAGTGAGTTGGGTGAACGTCACGTACTTCAAAGCCAGCTCTCTCTTTAACAAGACCACCCTCACCAAGTGCTGATAGACGACGTTTATGTGTTAATTCTGAAAGTGGATTTGTTTGATCCATAAACTGAGACAACTGCCCACCGGAGAAAAATTCCATGATAGTTGAAGTAATCATTTTAGAGTTAATCAAATCATGAGGCATCAACTCACTCATCGGTCCGCTCATGGTTGAAAGTTTATCTTTGATTGCTTTTTGCATCTTGATAAGGCCATTGTGTAACTCATTACCCAATAGCTCACCAATAGAACGAATACGACGATTACCTAAGTGATCTCTATCATCAATATGGCCTTGACCATTTTTAACTTTAATCACATATTTAACAGTATTAATAATATCTTCATTTGTTAATACAGTCACATATTCAGGAATGTTCATGCCAAGTTTATGATTCATTTTCATACGACCAACGCGAGTAAGGTCATAACGTTCAGGATCAAAGAAAAGTTGATTCACAAACGCTTTTGCTGCATCTTTTGTAACTGGCTCACCAGGACGCATAACTTTGTAAATACGAATCGCAGAAAGATCATTCTCATCTTCTATCTCTTCAGTTTGTTTGAGTAATTTTAGCGAATCAGCATCAGCAATAAACGCATTAATAATTGAACTATCCACGCCATCAGCCAAGTCATTTGCAATTACAAATGAAGTTACACCAGCTTCTGCCATTTTTTTAAGTTTTGTTTCATCAATCGAGGTCATTGTATCAAACAAAACTTCACCAGTTTCTGGATTTATAATCGCTTCTGCTAAGTGGCGATCAACTAAGATATCAAGTGGGTACATCACTTTTGAAACGCCATCTTCTGCAAATTTTTGAGCTTTTTTGACAGATAATCGTTTCCCTGCTGTGATTAAAAGATTTCCCTTATCATCAACGAGATCAAAATTAAGTCTTCCTTTAAAATCATCTGGATTAAAATCAATCATAAAAGCATTGTCTTTAACAACAATAGTTTGCAGAGGATAAAAAAGTTTTAATACATCTTGTTTAGAGTATCCAAGTGCACGAAACATGATCGTAACAGGAACTTTACGACGTTTATTGATTCTCATATAAAGAATATCTTTTGGATCATACTCAAAATACAACCAAGAACCGCGATCTGGAATAATTTGTCCTGTATAGATAAGTTTATTTCCTGAAGTCGTTGATTCCTCTTCTTTGAAAATAACACCAGGTGATCTGTGAAGCTGATTGACAACGACACGCTCAACACCGTTAATAATAAATGATGTACGTTCAGTCATTAAAGGGATATCACGAACAAAAATACTTTGCTCTTTTATATCTTTAACACCTAATTTTTCTTTTGTATTTTCATTTCTCTCCCAAATAACTAGGCGAGTTTTCATTCTTAAGGATACAGCATACGTGAGTCCACGCTCCATACATTCACGAACTGTATATTTTGGCTTCCCAACTTCAGAACCGATATACTCAACAGTAAGTCTGTTTTGTGAATCATGAATTGGAAAAACTGATTGAAATACATTTTCAATGCCACTTTTAGAACGATCATTTGCATCAAGCATTAAGAAGTTATCGTATGAATTTTGTTGGAGTTGGAGTAGATTTGGAACTTCGATCTGCTGAGGAGTTTTTGCAAAGTCTACACGTAAACGATTTCCAGAATATAAAGTGTTTAACATGGGCTACCTCTATGTAAGTTAGTGCACAATCTATTGAGAATAGATCGCATTTATCGTGTTCAAGCGTCCTTGAACTGAACCACAATTAAAGCAATTATGGATATAAACGACAGAAAGGCACTTTTATAGTATGACTCAAGTCATACCACAAAAGTGCCTGTTTCTTTATTGAAGGCGCTTGAGCCTTCAATAGAAGTTAAATTATTTAACTTCTACTTTAGCACCAGCTTCTTCAAGTTGTTTTTTAGCATCTTCTGCAGTTGCTTTATCTACGCCTTCTTTGATTGTTGAAGGAACGTTTTCAGTTGCATCTTTTGCTTCTTTAAGGCCAAGACCTGTAAGTGCACGTACAACTTTAATTACGTTAATTTTTTTGTCACCAGCGTCTAGGATAACAACATCAAATTCAGTTTTTTCTTCAGCAGCTTCAGCAGCAACAGCTACACCAGCAACTGCAACAGGTTGTGCAGATACACCGAATTTTTCTTCGAACTCTTTAACAAGTTCAGACAACTCTAATACAGATAAGCTAGAGATAAACTCTAATACGTCTTCTTTAGTAACAGCCATAATGGTCTCCATTTTATTTTTTTATATTTTATTTTTCAAAGAAAGCAGATTATGCTTCCTCTTTTTGTCTTTTTAATGCATCTAAACCGATTGTGAAGTTTCTGATTGGACCCATCCAAACAGAAGCAAGCATACCAAGAAGTTCTTCACGACCTGGAAGTTTAGCAAATGTAGCAATTTTATCAGCATCAGCAGGTACTTTATCGAGGTAACCAGCTTTCACTGAAAATTTATCATTTCCTTTTGCGAAATCTGATGCAACTTTAGAAGCAGCAATAACATCGTTTGACCAAACAAAGATATTTGTATCTTTGAGTTCTAAACCTGTCATACCAGCTTTTTCAAGTGCAATTTTCGCTAAAGTATTTTTTACAACCTGAACACTTGTATCTTTTGCTTTTGCTGCTTTACGTAAATCTTCTAAATTGGCAACTGTTAAACCTTTGTAATCACAAACTACAACTGCAGTTGAGTTTTCCAAAGATGATGCTAATTTTTCAATTACTTCAGCTTTTTTTGACTTTAACATAGTATCTCCTTTCCAGACATAACTTCAAGATGGGCGGGAAAGGCCGATTAAGCAGCTACATATGTAGACGCCCCAAACTATCTTTAGTCCAAGTAATTCAGATTTTCATTTTTTTGAAAACCTTTACTTTACAATATCAATATCACAAAGTAAAAGCTTACATGTAAGGATTATTTGCCAAGAATTCTTGGCAAATAATTATCTAATTTCAGCTAGTTCTAAAAGATCTAATTTAATCGCAGGACTCATTGTAAGACTTAAAACACCATTTTTGATGTAACGTCCTTTTGCAGTTGATGGTTTATATTTATTAATAGCACCAACAAAAGCAGAGATGTTTTCTGCAAGTTTTTCAGATTCAAAACTTACTTTACCTATACCAGCGTGAATGTTCCCTTTTTTATCAACACGGAAAGCAACTTGTCCGCCTTTAACATTTTTAACAGCTTGTGCTACATCTGGAGTAACAGTGCCTGTTTTAGGGTTAGGCATCATACCTTTTGGCCCTAGAATACGACCGATTTTACCAACAAGACCCATACAATCAGGTGCTGCAACAACTACATCAAAATTGAACACACCCTCTTGAATTTGTTCAACAAGATCATCAGTTCCAACGATATCTGCACCAGCTGCTTTTGCTTCATCAGCTTTAATACCTTTTGCAAAAACTGCAACACGTACAGTTTTACCAGTACCGTGAGGAAGCACAACTGCACCTCTAACCATTTGGTCTGCATGTCTTGGATCAACATTTAAATTTAATGCTATCTCAACTGTTTCATCAAATTTTGCTGATTTTAAATCTTTGATGGTAACCGACGCATCTGCTACTAAAAAACTTTTTGTAGCATCTATTTTTTCTTTTAACTGTTTATAGCGTTTTCCTGCCATTGAATATCTCCTATGATTTCTGCCGCAAATAAAGCTAAATATGCTTTGACATATCTAGCAAAACTATTGAATCATCAATGCGGTCGTTGATGAATATTTTTAAGGTTAGTCTACGATTTCCACACCCATAGAACGAGCTGAACCAGCAATTGTATTTGCTGCCATCTCAATATCTGTAGTGTTCATATCTTCCATTTTAGTTTTAACGATTTCCATAAGTTGCTCTTTGGTTATTTTGCCAACTTTATTTTTCAATGCGTTATCTGTGCCTTTTTTAAGGCCTGCTGCTTTCATAATTAATTGTGATGCAGGTGGTTGTTTAGTGATAAATGAAAAACTTTTATCACCATAAACTGTAATAACAACAGGAACTTTGAATCCCATCTTATCTTTTGTTTTTTCATTGAATGCTTTACAGAATTCCATAATATTAACACCGCGCTGACCTAATGCAGGACCTACTGGAGGTGCTGGATTAGCTGCACCAGCATTTATTTGTAGTTTGATGTAACCAGTGACTTTTTTTGCCATTTTGCTTCCTTTTGTTGAGTTTAAATTATTTTTTCGACTTGCGTATATGATATATCTACCGGAGTTACACGTCCAAAGATAGATACATTAAGTTTAAGTGTTCCATGTTCCAAATCATATTCATCCACTGTACCCGTAAAGTTAGCAAATGGTCCATCAACAATACGAACCATCTCTCCAGAATCAAAGAAGACTTTTGGTTTTGGAGCAGCGCGGTTATTCGCACGATCAAGAATAACTTGTATATCACTTTCACTGAGTGGAGTTGGATGATTTGCTTCACCGACAAAACCAGAAACTCGTGGCAAAGACTGGATTAAATGCTGTAACTCTTTACTTAAATCTAAATATACAAATACATAACCAGAGTATAAAGATCTCTCTGATATCTTTTTTTTACCCTCTTTAACTTCTATAACATCTTCAGTTGGAACAAGAAGATCTTTAATCTCTTCTTGTAATCCTCTTTCTATGATGATATTTTGTATTGCAGCTTTCACACTACGTTCACTTCCAGAATATGTCTGAATTGAATACCATTGATGTGCCATTATATATCCTTAACCTAGCAAAGCTGAAACAGTAGATGACATTATAAAATCTACCAAAGCTAAAAATAGAGATATAAATGTTACAACAATAACAACTGAGATATATGCCTGTTTCACCTGCATTTTATTTGGAAAAATAACTTTACCAAGTTCTAACTTTGCATCTCTTATATAACTATTAATATTTTTCATTGATAATCCTAAATATATCTGCAATTACATTTTCAATTAATAAGCCCCTAGAGATTCATTAATTGAAAATGGCAGGCGAAGGGGGACTCGAACCCGCAACCATCGGATTTGGAATCCGGCGCTCTACCATTGGAGCTATTCGCCTATAAAATCACACAAATAGAGTTCAATCTACTTGTGTAATTAGATTATAATTTCATCTCTTTATGAACAGTATGTTCACGACAAAATTTACAAAATTTACGTACTGAAAATTTTTCAGTATGCGTTTTTTTATTTTTAGTTGTGTGATAGTTACGACGAGTACACTTTTCACAACCTAAGTGGATATTTTCTCTCATAGTGTTAGCCTAATTTAAAAATTAACTTCCACAAAGTGGAAGCCACATCAATTACTTGACGATTTTAGAAACAACACCTGCACCAACTGTACGTCCACCCTCACGAATAGCGAAACGAGTTCCCTCTTCCATCGCGATTGGGTTGATTAGTGTTGCAGTAATTTTAACGTTATCACCTGGCATAACCATCTCAGTACCTTCTGGTAGAGTGATAGCACCTGTAACGTCAGTTGTACGAACATAGAACTGTGGACGGTAGTTAGAGAAAAATGGAGTATGACGACCACCCTCTTCTTTACTTAGTACATAAATCTCAGCTTCAAAAGTTGTATGCGGTGTAATAGACTTTGGTTTACAAAGAACTTGACCACGCTCAACAGCTTCTTTAGCAATACCACGAAGTAGAACACCACAGTTATCACCAGCTTCACCTTGAGTCATCTCTTTGTGAAACATCTCAACACCAGTTACAGTTGTAGTTTGTGTATCACGGATACCTACAACTTCGATTGTATCACCGATTTTAACAATACCACGTTCAATACGACCAGTTACAACAGTTCCACGTCCAGAGATTGAGAAAACATCCTCAACTGGCATTAAGAACTCTTTGTCTGTTTCGCGAACTGGATCTGGAATATATGCATCAACTGCAGCCATCAATTTTTTGATTTTATCTGACCATACACCAAGTGTACCAGTTTTTGCTTCTTCAAGAGCTTTCAATGCAGAACCTGCAACGATTGGAGTATCATCACCTGGGAATTCATATTGATCTAGTAATTCACGAATTTCCATTTCAACTAGTTCTAGAAGTTCTTCATCATCAACCATATCTTCTTTATTCATGAAAACAACGATGTATGGTACACCTACTTGTTTAGAAAGAAGAATGTGCTCACGTGTTTGTGGCATCGGGCCGTCAGCAGCAGAAACAACCAATATAGCGCCATCCATTTGAGCAGCACCAGTAATCATGTTTTTAACGTAATCCGCGTGACCTGGACAGTCAACGTGTGCATAGTGGCGATTATCAGTTTCGTACTCAACGTGTGAAGTAGCGATTGTAATACCACGTTCTCTTTCTTCTGGAGCATTATCAATTTGATCATAGTCCATCATCTTAGCACCATTTGTTACTGCAAGAACAGCAGTGATTGCTGCAGTTAAAGTAGTTTTACCGTGGTCTACGTGACCAATAGTACCTATGTTGACGTGTGTTTTATTACGCTCAAACTTTTCTTTTGCCATATTATCCTCCGACTTTATTTTTATGAATAGAAATGGAATTGTATCCAAAAAATATTCAAATATTGCTTATATAAAAATAAAATATAAATTTTCTATCAACTGGAGCTGATGACGGGATTTGAACCCGTGACCTCTTCCTTACCAAGGAAGTGCTCTACCCCTGAGCCACACCAGCAGGACTTTAATTTTAGAATTCTTCTAAAGATTATCTTTTTGATTTTATATTTTATTTTGGGTATTTTTAGTTATGTAGATAAGTGGAGCGGGTGAAGGGACTCGAACCCTCGACCCTCAGCTTGGAAGGCTGACGCTCTAGCCAACTGAGCTACGCCCGCATCCTATCTTTTGTGGTGGTGAGAAGAGGATTCGAACCTCTGAACCCGTAGGGAGCGGATTTACAGTCCGCCGTCGTTGGCCACTTGACTATCTCACCAGTCTTGCTATTTTCAAAATTCAATGGTGCCGGCACGAGGATTCGAACCCCGGGCCTGCTGATTACAAATCAGCTGCTC
>JAVHOA010000080.1:0-2288 GCA_036169815.1 Sulfurimonadaceae bacterium | reverse complement strand
CGGCACTGCGTCCAAAGAAAGTGATATCAACAAAACATACTTCCTCTTTTTTCTCGCCGTTAGTTGAGAATTTACGAGATGTGGCAATAGCTGCTTTGGCAATGCCCATTCCTGCTTGTGAATATCTTAGCTCGATATCGCGAGTTAAGTTGCCTACCAGTATGACTTTATTAAACATGGATATATCCTTTTAATTACGCTTCTGTTTCTTCACTCACAGGAGCTACTACTACTTCTTCTTTTGCTGGAGCTTTTTTAGGATTATTGACTTTGTCAACAAGTTGGTTCCATGCAGTAACTTCACGTTTTGTGTCATATTTGATGGTAACAAAACGTAAAAGTTCTTCGTTTATTCTAAAACGTCTTTCAATTTCGCTAATTGCAGCAGGTGCGATTGTGTAGTAGATGACATAAAAGTATCCACGTTCATTTTTAGCGATAGGGTATGCAAGTTTGCGAATTCCCATGGCGTCACGTGCAGAAATTTCTCCGCCGTTTGATGTGATCACTTCTTCAACAGCTGCAATAGTGTTTTTGATCTCTTCTTCTGTTAGTGTCGGTTTTACGATTACTAGGTTTTCGTAATGTCTCATAGAGTATGGTCTCCCCTTGGAATAGTGGCCTAAAATAGGCTTTTGTTTCCCTTTCGGATATCAATACATCGCATCATGTGTGCAATACAAAGAGAAAGGAACGCGGAATTTTACCAAAATCTCTCTTAATTCTACTTTTACTCAATATTTCTCTAAAATATATTGCAAAATGAAAGAATCAGTAGTTTCTAATCTCAATTTTGTTCTAATGTCACCTATGAAAAAGAAACGTCTCACTACAAATAAACAAAGATCAAATAAATTGTTAAAAAGATTTACTTGGGGAGTTATTGCCCTTTTGGCGCTTATCGGTTTTATTGGCGTTGGGTATTATCTAGGATATGTTGAAGCATTGCAATACGCTGCTCCAAAAACTTCAGCTACACACAAAGCTTTGACACAAAAAGGAGTTCCAAAAGAGCTTGCTAAACAAGAGGTCGTTAGAGAAGAGGTTGTCCAGCAAGAGCCAGCGACTGCATTGGAGCAAGAGCAAAAATTACCACAGACGCAAACTCTTCCTCAAGAAAATGAAGATCATCTCAAAGAACAACTCAAGTCCGTACTCAAAGAGGGAGAAAACAAATATGCGCAAAAGGGCGCTTCTCATGAATATGAGGGAGATGGGGAATCTTTAAACAAGCCTATTAAAGAGGAGTTTGGCGAAGGACTTGAAGGGACTCAAAAGGTTCAAGATAAAGTATCCAAAAAGCCTGATGCAAATCTAAAAAATTTAAAAGAGGAGCCAAGGACTAAAAAGAGTGAAGTAAGTCTAAAAAAAGCGCATGCAAAACTAGCAATTATTATTGATGATGTTTCTTTTGAGAGCGAAGTAGATGCGATTAAAAAACTCAATTTAAATCTTACTATGTCATTTTTGCCTCCAAACAAGATCCATCCAGATTCTGCATTTTTGGCTTCACGGGAGCCTTTTTATATGGTGCATCTTCCCATGCAAGCGGTGAATTTTGCAGGGAATGAACCACTGACTTTAAAAGTTGATGATTCTCAAGCTGTTATTTCGCAGCGCGTGGACGATATCGTAAAACTTTTTCCAAGAGTCAAATATATCAACAACCATACTGGAAGTAAGTTTACAGCCGATGAAGCTGCTATGCACAAGCTTATAGTTTCGTTGCAAAGTCATAATATTGAGTTTATTGACAGTCGTACCATCGGTCAAACGAAAGTACCAAAAGTGATGCGCTCGTTCGGACAAAAATATAGAGGAAGAGATGTGTTTTTAGACCATGCCATGGATCTTGCCTCCGTAAAAAAACAGATTTTTCAAGCGGTGAAAATCGCCAAAAAACGTGGATATGCCATTGCCATCGGGCATCCACATGTAAATACACTTAAAGCGCTTCGCCAATCCAAAGAACTGCTCAAATCAGTTGAATTAGTTCAGATAAATAGGATATAAAAGATGCGAGGCATTATTGAAGAGAAAATAGCAGTTTTAGAAAGTATGAAAAAATATCCTCAAACTCTTTTGTATAGCGGAAATTTGGAACTTTTAAAGAGAAAAAAAGTCTCAATTGTCGGTACAAGAAAACCTATGCACTATACAAAAATGACGACATACAGCCTAAGTGCTGCTTTAAGTAAGGCTGGTTTTTGTGTTGTTAGCGGAGGCGCTATGGGCGTGGATGCCATCGCACACAGTGGAGCAAAAAGTGCCAATACTATAGCGGTTTT
>JAVHOA010000079.1:0-11602 GCA_036169815.1 Sulfurimonadaceae bacterium | reverse complement strand
AAGATTTGAGCATCTCTTTTACTCCACTGCGATTATTTGAAGATAATTTTATTATTTCATAAGTCCTCCTTTGTGCGACAAGGTGCACTCTGAAACAACCTCATTCTTTACGCTGAATCTTTGACCTCTTTATACTGATGTAGCACTGGAGTTTCAGGTTTGTTTTGCACGCCTGTGTATGGTTTTTCTATATAGTACCCAACGCCAGAAACTGTTTTGATGACACTCGATTGCATCTTGCTTCGAAGCCTCCATACAAGGGTTCTTAGATTATTTTCACTTGCGTTTGCTTTTCCCCAAATAGAGTTGATTGCATTTTCAAAATTGACAGTCATACCGATATTTGAAACCAATAATTGAATAAAGAGATTCTCTTGTCTTGTCAAACTTATCTTTTTGTTTTTATAAAATGTTTCACAAACATTGGTGTTAAAAGAGAAGCCATCGGCAAAATTGATAATTGGTTTATCGCTACACTCTTTACCAAAAAGCAGTTTTTTAAGATTTTGGTTATCGGCTTTAAGTGCGTCTAAGCTTTTTTTACGGTTTTTATCTTGAGAAAATTTATATAAAGAGATTTGAATTGTTACATGTAGATTGAGCAGATTAAAAGGCTTTACAAAATAGCCGCATGGCTCAATTTTACTGATGCGCTTGATAATCTCAATATCAGAAAATGCAGTGAGTACGAGAAAAGGTATTTGCACTTTTGCAATAAACTCCAACGCTTGCATCCACTCCGTACTCTCCTCTTGCAACACATCGATGAGTATAAGATCTGGCATAAAATGCTTCATCTTTCTTTTTACTTTTGCCAAATCTTTGACCAAAGTTGCAACTTCATATCCCTGCTTTTGGAGCGACAACTGCAGTTCGCATGCACTCTCTTCATCATTTTCAATAATTAAGAGTTTATGATTGTTCATGAACCTCTCCTAAAATAATTTCTTTGCTATTATATCGTTGTATATTTAATGACATAACAAATAATAAGATAAAAATGAGATATTTTCATTATTGTTGCAAATTTTACTCACGCTCCTTACTTGGTTTGGCAAATCGCGGATTACTGATAAAAGAGTAATCGCTCAAGGTGCTTAAAAAAGCGATAATTTTCTTAATCTCTTTACTTGTAAGCTGAGAGTGAATCTTCGAATTTATCCGCAGGTAAAATCATTTATTTTTAAGATAATATAAAGATAAAAGAGAGAGAGATGGATAGAAGAGTGTTCTTCTATCCAGAAGATTTAAAGTTTTGCGTGGCTTACACTAATACAAGCGTCAAGGTTGCTTAACTCTTTTAAAACTGAGTCATTCACTGGAGAATCAACGATAATCACAGCCAATGCTTCTGAATTTGCATTTCTTCCCAAGCGAAAATCTGCAATATTGACGTTGTGGCTCGCAAGAATAGTTCCTACACTTCCAATAACACCAGGAACATCTGTATTTTTAAAGAAAACCATATTTCCTTTGAGTGCTACATCAACACTAAAACCATCTATTTCGACGATACGTTGGATATTATCATCAAAAATTGTTGCTCGAATTGTTGTGACAGCTTTATCGGTTGTCAATTTTACAGTAATAAGATTTTTGTAAACAGAGGAATCTGCCAAAGCTTCAGTCTCTACTTTAATTCCTTTTTCATTTGCAATAAAATCAGCATTGACATAGTTGATGGTATCGCCACTGTTTTCAGCAAGTGCGCCAACAGTTACAAAGGTAGAAAGAGAATCTATAAATTCAGCAATTTCACCCTGCCCGCTTACTTTAATAGAAACAATCGGTGAACGATTTTTTTGAGATGCTAAAAATCCCATTTTTTGTCCCATTTCCATATATGGTTTCACGAAAGTTGGGATTTTGCTCTCATCGATTGGAAGGTTTAGGGCATTTGGATAGGAGATTTTTTTTGCTGCTTGAATCGCTTGTTCCGCTGCTTCAACACCTATGTTGTACTGAGATTCAAAAGTGTTTGCACCTAAGTGAGGAGAAACAACGATATTATCCAAATCAAGTAAAGGATTGTTGATTGCTGGCTCTTTCATAAACACATCAATCCCTGCAAAACGAATTTTGCCAGATTTTAGCCCAACATAAAGTGCTTCTTCATTGTAAAGACCACCACGAGCACAGTTTACTAAAACGACACCATCTTTCATTTTTGCAATCTCATCGGTGTTAATCATATTTGTTGTTTCGCTGTTTTTTGGAGTATGGATTGTGATGACATCGCACGCCAAAATATCATCAAAATTGTTTGTATGCACCATATCAAGGTCGGTCACTTTTGATGGATGGATATAAGGATCATAAGCAACGATATCCATTTCAAAAGCTTTTGCGCGTTTTGCAACACGAGAACCGATATTACCAAAACCGATAACACCTAGCTTTTTCCCTTTTAGCTCATAGCCATACCATTTTTCACGCTTCCAAATACGTTGATTTTTCAGATGATCATGTGAGTATGGAAACATTCTCATGCAAGAGAGCATATGTGTCATCGTGAGTTCAACGGCCGCAATAGTGTTTGCAGTTGGGACGTTCATTACGATAATACCCTCTTTTGAGCATCCTGCAATATCAACATTATCCACACCAACGCCAGCACGAACGATAGCTTTCATATTTTTTGCTGCAGCAATAAACTTTTCATCAACATCTGTTGAACTACGAGTGATGGCGATATCAGCGTTTTCAAGCATACCTAAAAGCTCTGTTTTATCAACATCCGCAGCAAAAACATAATTTATACTAGGATCATTTTGAAGCATAGCAAGCCCAGCTTCATGAATATGGTCACAAACGATTACTGTACTTTTTTCCATTGTTTCTCCTCTTTATAAGGCAAAATTTTCGCACTTATATCATAAGTTTTTAAAGCATTTACTAAAAGATTAAATTTACTTTCATCATTCGCGTAGATGAGTAATTTTGTATCCTCTTCATTCTTATCTAAAAAATAACGCACATTGTACTCTCGCAAAACCTCTTGCAAACAAAACAACTTATAAGAATCAGAGATTGGTGTATCGAGTTGGTATGTTTTCATACCAGCAATTTGTTCATTAAGGTCTAAATCTATATAAATCTCATTCACAGGATAATAGTATCCATTTTGTTCGCTTTTGGAGAAATGACTCAACCACTTACTTGGTGTCTCATCATCTTGTGTTTGTGTATTTGTTGTTTGAAGTTTATCTAATTGAGTATTTTCCGACGGATTTATCTTGATCAAAAAAACTACAATAAAAATGGCTACTCCAACTGTTATGAGTGGAGTAAGCCATTTAAAAGCTATATGCATTTTATTTGAGTTGATCTTTTATCAAATCACCCAAAGAGTGTGACTCGTTGTCATTGATCTCATTCATGAGTTCTTGATTTTTTATGTAATCGAGTTTTTTGATTGATAGACGAATACGATCACGACGAGTATCGATAGATGCGATTGCTGCTTCTATCTCTGAACCTACACTCAACTCCTCTTTTGCAAGTGGTGCGAGGTCTTCATCACGAATAAGCGCATCGATACCATCATCTAATTGAACAAAAATACCGAAATCTTTAATATCACGGATTTTTCCTTTAACGATTTGGTTTACCTTATGCGTTGTTGCAAATTTATCAATCGGGCTTTCTTGTAATGCTTTTGCGTTTAAAGAGATTTTTTGATCCTCTTTATTGATTTTTGCGATTTTCACTTGAACTTCATCGCCAACTTTGAGGGACTCTTTACATTTAAAGTTTTTCTCCCAACTTGCGTCTTGGTTGTGTAAAAGTCCTTCAACAGTTCCAATGCGAACAAACGCACCAAAATCAGTCAAAGATGTCACAACACCATCAACAATATCACCTTCATGGAAGCTTTTTGTAAATTCATCAAACGGTTTTGGTAAAAGACGTTTCAATGAAACACGAAGTTTATGCGTTTTAGGATTAATCTCTATAACTTCAACATCAATCTCTTCACCAACAGTTAAGTAATCTGCAGGATTTTTAACATTTTTATCCCAAGTGATTTCAGAAATATGAAGGAAACCTTCAATATCATTTCCAAGATCCACAAATACGCCATAAGCTTCTACATTGCTTACTGTAACTGTGATAGTATCTCCCTCATCCAATTCATCTTCAACTTCTGCCCAAGGATCTGGCTGAACTGCTTTAATTGAAAGTGAAAGATGACGTTTGTCTTTATCATAAGAGATAGCTTTAACAGTAACAACATCACCCTCTTTATAAAGTTTAGAAGGATTTACCGGCCCTTTGTAAGAAATCTCGTTGTAGTGTACTAGACCATCCACGCCACCGACATCAACAAACATTCCGTAGCTAGTGATTTTTTTGATAGTACCTTCAACGATTACATCTTCTGCCATCAATGCATCAATAATCTCTTTTTTACGTTTACGTTCATCATTGAAAAGTTTACGGCGTGAAATAACAATCGCGTTTTCAGACTCATCAATCTTTACAACTTGTGCTTTAATCTTACGTCCAACAACCTCTTCATTGTCTTTAAATGCTGCTAATGAACGAGGCATAAAAAATGACACATCATCCGCTTCTACAACATAACCACCACGATTTTTCTTAGTGATAATTCCCTCGATAACTAAATCTTCAAAGTTTTCTTTATGCGCTTCTATGAAATCTAAAGTTTTCTTTTGCTCTAACACTTTTTTGTAAGATATTTTTGGACGTTCATTGTAATGTCCAGTTATCATAACAGTGATTTTGTCACCTACATTAAATGTCAAGTTACCATTTTCATCACGTAATTCATCTAAGCTAAGGATTCCCTCTAACTTGTCGCCAACGCCTACTAAAGCTCTGTTATCTTCTGCTTGTATCTCTACAATTTCGCCTTCTGTTATACGGTTTGATTCTTGCTCTTTTAAAGATGCTTCAAACATTTCAGCAAAATTTTCTTCTTCTAATGGTTCGTTATCGAATGCCATACACTTTTCCCTTGTTACATATAAAATTCCGTAATTGTATCTAAAAAAGAGTTATAGATATATTAATCATAGAAATTTGTGCATATAAAATAATGCCAAGCGCAAAATAGATAGGTTCTCTTTAGAAACGAATAAAACCATAAATTCAAGATGAAAAAGATATAATTTCAAACTTGATTTTTTGGTGGCGGGTTTGTTATTTAATTCCTTTAACTTTGTATTTTTATTTCTTCCACTTATGCTTTTTGGCTATTTTTGGCTTTTGCATCAAAAACTTATTCTTGGATCAAAAATATGGCTTATAGGAGGAAGTCTCTTTTTTTATGGCTACTGGAACCTTATTTATATTCCTCTTTTACTTGCAAGTATCTTTATGAATTTTTTTGTAGGTGCAGCGATACTCCATGCGTCACAAGCAGATAAAAGATTCGCACTGCTCAAGAGTTTTTCATCCAAACAACTCCTCCTCTTTGGTGTTTTTTTTAATATTGCACTTTTGGCATATTTCAAATATACCGATTTCTTTTTAGAGAATTTCAATACTGTTTTTGCAAGCGCCATCCCTTTGCCTCACATACTTTTACCACTTGGTATTAGCTTCTTTACCTTTACACAAATCGCTTTTCTAGTAGATACCTATAAAAACGAGGTTAAAGAGATTAATCTTTTGCGATATATGCTTTTTGTCACCTACTTTCCGCATCTTTTAGCTGGACCAATTTTACACCACAAAGAGATGATGCCTCAATTTGCTTCACGTTGGAACTTTGCCATTCGTTGGAGAAATATCGCTAGTGGGCTTTTTTTATTCTCTTTGGGACTTTTTAAAAAAGTGGTTATTGCTGATTTTTTTGCAGAGTATGCAAACTCTTTTTATGCAGACACTTCGGCTTTAGATATGCTTCAAGCGTGGGCCACATCGCTCTCATACACACTCCAACTCTACTTTGATTTTAGTGGTTACACCGATATGGCCATCGGTATTAGTCTGTTGTTCAATATCAAACTGCCACTTAACTTCAACTCTCCCTATAAAGCGACAACCATTCAAGAGTTTTGGAGACGCTGGCACATGACACTTTCACGATTTCTGCGCGATTATATTTATATTCCTCTTGGTGGAAGTAAAAAAGGGGGCCTCAAAACATCACTCAATCTTATGGCAACCTTTCTTATCGGCGGCATGTGGCATGGAGCTGGATGGACCTATCTTTTTTGGGGATTTTTGCATGGAATGGCTTTGGTTATCAACCATCTGTGGAAATCATTTGGCTACAAACTTCCAACCCCTCTTGCATGGTTTTTGACTTTTAACTTTGTCAATCTTGCTTGGGTTTTTTTTAGAGCGCCAACATGGGAAGATGCCATCACTGTTATCGATATGATGTTTGCATGGTCTGAATTTAATCTCGATGATATTTATGAAAATAGTGTCTATTGGCAAGTGCTCCTTGGCATCGCAGGAACACTTGTTCTTAAAAATTCAAATCAATGGGCGAAGATGCAAAAAGCAACACTGCGCTACGAACTTCTCGTTGCGCTGCTTCTCATCATTGGTATTGTTTCACTCTCTAAAGTGAGTGAATTTATCTATTTTCAGTTTTAGGAGGAGGTCATGTGGAAAAAAAGTAGTCTCAAAATCCTAACGCTTGTTTTGGCTGCTGCGCTTCTTATCACACTCATAAACTGGTTTGTCGATCCCTTTATGAAATTTAGAGTCAATAAAAATCTAAAATATTTTTACACCAATGCCAATGAACGCTATATTAACTCGGGAATTGCCAAGCACATGGAGTATAATACCGCTATTGTAGGGACCTCTATGGTGGAAAATTTTAGTATCACGGACGTCAATGCCCTTATGCATACAAAATCAGTAAAACTTCCATTCTCAGGCGGCAGCGCACAAGAGTTTAGCATTTTGGTAAACCATCTGCTCGCTCAAGATAAAGCGGACACAATCATTTATGGGCTGGATTATTTTGCATATAAAAATATGCTAAAAAGTGATGACCTCAAGGGAAGTGAACCTCCATTTCCGCATGAGATGTATGATGATAGTTTGCTCTCAAATCTCAAATACCTCATTGCTTATAATACACTCAAACAAACTTGGAACGTTTTACAAAACAGCTATTACACACAGCGCTCAAAATCCTACCTACATGCATTTTGTTGGTATCAAGAGTGTCACTTCAACGCCCAAGTGGTAGAAGATTTTTGGCAAGAGAGAGAGGAAACGGATCGCAAGAACAAATACGATAAAAAAGATTTTAACTTTTTAGTTTTAAAGAAAAACTTTGACACGCATACACTTTCTATCATTCAAGCGCATCCAAATATTCACTTTATTATTTTTCTGCCGCCCTACTCCTATTTAAGCTGGAAACATGCGTACGAAACAGACTCTTTAGAAAATATTCTCAAGTTTCAAACCTATGTTTTACAAACACTTGTTGCCTATAAAAACGTAAAAATATATGATTTTCAACAGGAGCCATTTGTCTATGACCTTGCCAATTACAAAGATCTCTACCACTACTCAGAAAAAATCAACCATCTCATTTTAAAGAGTATTGAGTCCAATAAAAACCGTATCAATAAGCAAAACCTAAAAAAACATATCAAACATCTCTACGGCGAGAGTGCAAAATGGAAAAACACTCCAACACCTCAAGGGTTTGATGATGAAGAGGAAGAGGATGAAGAGGAATGAGCACTAATCCAAATAATTGACAGCATTTAAAAAGTGTTGTGGTATCTCATATTTATGCCAAGCGACCTCTTCAATCTGTAAAAATGAAAACGTACCTTTGTTATAGACAATGATGGCATTAGAATTTTTGTGTTGCAAAAGGTAATCAACTGCGCCAATAGCGAAATCAAAAGCCATCAATCTATCAAAAACCGTTGGATTTCCACCTCTTTGAATATGCCCTAAAATACTCACTCGCGTCTCTAAACCTAACTTTTCTTGTATCCAAGTGTGTATCTCGCCCGTTCTTTTAGTTCCCTCTGCAACAATGGCTAAAACATATCCCCTGCCATCTTTGATCTCTTGAATCAGCCTTTTTTCCAATGCCTCTTTGGCAAACTCCACTTCTGGAATCACACAGATCTCAGCTCCGCTTGTCATTGCAGAAACAAGTGCCAAATACCCGCATTCCCGCCCCATCACCTCCACTAAAAAAGCGCGGTTAAAAGAGGAGGCCGTATCTCGGATTTTATCAAGCGCATCACGGATTACATTTAAGCAAGTGTCCACACCAAGACAATACTCTGTGCCGTAAATATCATTATCAATAGTTGATGGGATACCTACAAAATTGATAGGAAAATCTTCACTAAATTGCTTCAAAGCACGAAAGGAACCATCTCCACCCAAAACTACAATCCCTTTAATTCTATGCGATTGCAAATTTTCGTATGCTTTTTTTCTGTACGCAACTTCAAAAAATCTTTGAGAACGAGAGGAGCGGATCATAGTCCCACCGCTATGCAAAATCCCTGCAACATCTGTGTGATGCGCTTTTTTTATGGTATTGTCTATGAGTCCCTCTAAACCATCGTAAATCAAATAAGGAGTGACACGCTTTTTAAAACAATAATCTACAAATTTTTTGATAGCAGGATTCATCCCCGGAGCATCCCCACCAGAACACAATATTGCCAATGCCACCGTTTTTTCCTTTTTTGAAAGCCTTACATGTAAGGCTTTTTTCACTTACATGTAAGGGGTTTTATCCTTACATGTAAGCGTTATTTGTTTACATGTAAAAGTTTTATTTCTTTACATGGTAGGCTTTGTTTCTTGCATAATAGACTTTTTTATTTCGCAAGATTATACACAAATCTTTTTTTTAAACATTTAAGTTCTCATAACCTACTTTACTATATAATCACACCTTTCAATAAAACAGCATGTGAGTGAAGAAAATGAGATATCTTTTTATGTTATTGCTAAATTTTGCAACCCTTTTAGCAACGCCATTTGACAGCTACTTTGAAGGAGCAGCACACGCTTTTTCTCTTGATTCTACTTTGCTCAAACGTATTGCTACCATTGAGAGTAGCATGAATCCAAGAGCAATCAATTTAAATAAAAATGGGACTCGCGATATTGGATTAATGCAAATTAACACAATTCACTTAAAACGTTTGTCTAAAATTGGCATTACCGAAAAAACACTTCAAGATCCCGAGGTCAATATTTATGTCGGAGCACTACTACTTAGCTCGCACATACGTAGGCAAGGGTACGACTTAGAAGCGATAGGATGTTACCATTCTGCAAATCCTATCTATAAAAATCAGTGGTTAGCACGCTTATCTATGGCAAAGTTACCGAATGCTAAAAATACAATCATAGCCCAAAATGACGACCCAAGAACTCGTTTCGTGCAACAGCAGCTTATAAAACGTACTGATGAAAAAATTGCATTAGGTATGAGCCAAAAAAATGCACTCCGTGAAGCTAAATCGGAAGTAGATAGACTGATGGGCTACCAACATAATTCGTAAGATAATAATAGTTTAAACTTAACAAAGGAGATTAGAGTTGATGAAAAGAGTTTTCAAAAAAGTATTACCGTTTTTTTTGGTATTCCTACTGGCTAGTGATAATGCAGGAGGAGCAACTTCAGCAGAGATTGTCAGTGCCATCCAAGCAAATCCATCTTTACTTGATTCGCCTCAAGCAAAAGCAATGATGCAAAAGGCACAAAATAATTCTACATTGGTAACAAAAGATCCCAAAGCTACAAAGCAACAAGATCACAATATTACCAATAATATAGATTTAAATATCTCGCATCCCAAAGAGATAAAAACAGAGCTTACAGCAGTTGAGCAAAATGATACTGAAATTATTAACACACTTTTCAAATCACCTCTTAGCATTGAAAATAATAGTACCTATGCTAAGCGCCTCCTTGCGAATCAAATCATGGCTAAAAAATCACCTCTTAATCGTTATGGATTCGAATTTTTTGCAAATAAAAATGGAATGGATCTCTCATCTCTTCCTGTACCTCAAAACTATAGACTTGTTCCAAAAGATGTTGTTTCAGTCATTTTATATGGTCCAAAAACTGATAATATGAGTTTGACAATCGATAAAGATGGAAACATTATGATTCCTTCTTTTGGTCCTTTACGTATTTCTGGTCTTTCATTTTCTGAGGCAAAAAAAGTCATAACAGATGCTTTGATGTCTGCATTTCCAAATGTTGGTGTTACAGTAAATGTTTCAGAATTTTCAACAATTCAAGTCACCATCGCTGGAGAAGTTGCTATTCCAGGTCTTTACAATCTTAGTTCATTTTCTACCGTAAAAGAGGCTTTAATCGCAGCAGGAGGACTTTCAGCCAATGGTTCAATGAGAGAAGTAATTATTAAGCATAATGGCAAAGTAGTATCAAGAGTTGATCTCTATAAAATTATTCGCGGAACATCGAACAAATACAACTATCTTCTCAAAGCTGGAGATGTCATTGTCGTTCCTCTTATTGGCAAAAGTATCACTATCGATGGAGATGTCAAGCGTCCTGCAATATATGAGGCAAAAAGGGGTGAAATGCTCAGTGACCTGCTCTTTTACGCGGGAGGAATCAGTGCAAGTGCAAATAAAAATGATATTCGAATCACTCGCTATGATAATAATGAAAAAGTAAGTATTACAACCGTTTCTCTTGCAAAAGCTCGTCTAAAAAATCTTGTAGATCAAGATAAAGTTTATGTGTATGGTATAGATAAAAGCAACTTAAAAGGTGTCACGCTTTTTGGAAATATTGTCAAACCAGGATTTTGGCAGCTAGCAAAAGAGGGAATGAACGTAGGCGATTTCTTCAAACAGGAGATAGCACAAAATACGCTCCGTGGAGTATTTTTAGAACAAACCTATTTTGACTATGCCATTATCAAACGAACAACACGCTATCTTAAAGATGAAATCATCGGTTTTTCTCTTATACAAGCTTTAAATAATAAAATAAAAATCCCTTTATATAGCCGTGATGAACTCTACATTCTCAATAGTTCTATGGTTGAAAGTGCTCCAACTGTAAAAATTTCTGGAGAGTGTATTGCGAAACAGGGTGAGTTTCGTTACTTTAACAAAATGACTCTAGAAACTCTACTGGCAACCGCAGGAACTTTATGTCCTATCGACAGAACGAAAGTAACAATAGTTTCTCCTAATACACAGCATTCGGTTATGAATCTGCGTATTATAAATATGGAAATTGATAAAAGTGTTACATTAAACGCTTTTGATGAAATTCGCACCGTATCCTATTTACTTACAAATCCAATAAAGGATGTCAATATCAATGGAGAGGTCTATTCACCAGGAAACTTTCCAATTGCTGAAGGGAAAACAACTCTAAAAGAACTCATTCTTTCGGCTGGAGGCCTTACAGATAAAGCAAGCCTCAGTAAAATAGAGATTGTAAGATTTAATGTTAAAGATGGGATACGCGAACGAAGTGTTCTTAGTTTTACTGTGCAACAAGCGATGTCATCTACGTCACCATTGCTAAAAGCTTATGACGAAATTACAATATTTAAAATACCACAATGGAATGAACGTAAATCGGTCAAACTATTTGGTAAAGTTAAGTATCCTGGAGAAT
>JAVHOA010000078.1:0-11610 GCA_036169815.1 Sulfurimonadaceae bacterium | reverse complement strand
TTAACAGCAAATATCGAGTAGTTACAAAAATATTTCAAAATGCCATCAACTCTAAATGGGTATAATTCGCATAATTAAAACACTTTACATGTAAGGATTCTACGTGGGACAAACAATTACTGAAAAAATATTTTCTGGTCATGTCGGCCATGCTGTTTATGCGGGCGAAATTATTCGCTGTAATATTGATATGGTTATCGGCAATGACATCACAACGCCTATCTCAATCAAAGCGTTTGAGGATAGTGGTGCGACTAAACTTGCAAATCCAGATGGATTTTCACTCGTTTTAGACCACTTTATCCCCGCAAAAGATATTGCAAGCGCAAACCAAGCGCGCATTAGCCGTGATTTTGCAAAAAAATATAGTCTTAAAAACTTTTTTGATGAAAAAGATATGGGCATCGAACATGCACTCTTGCCAGAAAAAGGGCTTGTTTGCCCAGGAGATGTGATTATCGGTGCAGATAGCCATACATGTACGCACGGCGCACTTGGTGCTTTTTCTACAGGTATGGGTTCTACTGACCTTGCATTTGCGATGGTAACAGGTGGAAATTGGTTTAAAGTGCCTGAATCTATCAAAGTGGTACTAAGCGGAAAACCAGGAAAATACACAACAGGAAAAGATATTATCTTAGAGATTATCCGTATGATAGGTGTTGATGGCGCCTTGTATCAAACCCTAGAGTTTACAGGAAGCACCATCGAGCACCTCACCATGGATGATCGATTTTCTATGTGTAATATGGCGATTGAAGCGGGTGCAAAAAGTGGAATCGTAGCGTATGACGATGTCACAAAAGAGTTTTTAGCAGATAAGCCGCTTGCTCGCGAAGCTAAAATCTACACCTCTGACGCAGATGCTACTTATGCAAAAATTTTAGAGATTGATGTCGCTGCGCTCGATCCTGTAATCGCCTATCCTTTCTTGCCATCCAACGGGCATTCGGTCAATCAAGCTGTGAAAGATCAGATTAAAATCGATCAAGCGTTTATTGGAAGCTGTACAAATGGTCGCCTGAGCGATCTGAAAGTTGCAGCAGAAATTTTAAAGGGTAAAAAAGTGCATCCAGATGTACGTCTCATTGTCACTCCTGGAACACAGAGAATTGCCAGAGAAGCAACGAAACTTGGTTATATGGACACCATTATCGATGCTGGTGGAGTGGTTTCTAACCCTACATGTGGCGCTTGTCTTGGCGGATATATGGGAATTTTGGGGGACAATGAAGTAGCTGTATCTACTACAAACCGTAACTTTGTCGGGCGCATGGGAAGCAGAAGCTCAAAAGTGTACTTAGCAAACTCAGCTGTTGCAGCTGCTTCTGCTGTGACTGGATATATCACTGATCCAAGATAATCACAACTGGTCACTGATTTCAATATATTTTTAAATAAAAAGTGGCTAAAATTCCGAAAAATATTTACAAGGACAAATTCATGAAAAAAACTTTACTTGTTCCTGCACTTTTAGCATCATCTTTGCTACTTGCGCAAGATTACAACTATGAAGTAACACCAGTTGTTGGTTACAATATCCCAGAAGGCAATCTTAATCTCAAAGATCAACTCGTTTTTGGGGGCGAACTTCAATTTAACAATTTAGGCATGCCTCTCAGCCCTGAACTTTCTGCTCTTTATACTGAAGTAGATTCAAATCCTGTTGCTTATGGAAAAGTAAAAATTGCTCGCGTTGCACTCAACGGTGTTTATGAATACTCTAAAGTTGCTTTTTTAACTCCATTTGCAAAAGCAGGTCTTGGATATGAAGCCATGAGCTCAAACAATAAAAAGCTTTCAGGGAATGAAGATGGCGCATATTTTGACGCAGGTGTTGGCGCAAAAATGCCACTTACAAAAAATATCGCTCTTAAACTTGAAGCAATCTATATGCTCAAACCAAACGGAACAAGATGGGATAACAACTTAGCAGCACTTGCAGGACTCAACATCGCGTTTGGTGAACATGCAAAACCAGTTGCAGAAAGTAAACCAGTTGTAGTAGCTCCTGTTGTAGCAAAACCAGTTACAGCACCAAAACCAATTGTGACACCAAAACCAGTTGTGACACCAGCACTTGAAACAAAAAAAGTAACTCCAGTTGTCGTTAAAGCTCCAGTTGTAGTGGCTGCGCCTGTTGTTCCTGCAGCCGTTGTTGTAGCAAAATCTAACACTGTTGCAGTTGTTGATGGCGATAATGACCAAGACGGTGTAAAAAACTCTATTGATAAATGTCCTACAACACCAAAAGGTGCAAAAGTAAATAATGATGGATGTCAAGAGATTGTGAACTTACATGTAAACTTTGAAACAAACTCTTACAAAATCGATCAAAAATCTGATGCAAACGTTGTAGCGTTCGCAGCATTTATGAAATTGAACCCAGAATACGCAACAGAGATTACAGGGCATACTGATAATATAGGCAAACCTGCAAAAAATCTTGCTCTCTCTGCAAAACGTGCAAATATCGTAAAAGATGCTCTTGTCAAACAAGGCGTTGCAGCTTCAAGAATCAAAACTGCCGGAATGGGTCAAACTGCTCCAGTTGCATCAAATAAAACGGCTCAAGGTCGTTCAGAAAATAGACGTATAGAAGCAAAACTTATCAAATAATGATACTAACTCCTTGTATTATCTTTGCTGGCGGGAAAAGCTCCCGCATGGGCGAAGATAAAGCCCTTCTTCCCTTTGCAAACTTCCCAACTCTAGCACAATACCAATATGAACGTTTAAAAAAGATATTTCAAAATGTTTATATTTCGACAAAAGATGCAAAAAAATTTGATTTTGACGCTCCGTTTATTGAAGATATAAGTGAAGAGCTGACTTATGCTCCAACAACAGGATTTGTGAGCGTCTTTGATGCCTTACATGGTGGGGATTCTATCGATATAAATGAAATCTTTGTTTTAAGTGTGGATACACCTTTTATCGGTAAAGAAGAGATAAAGAAGATTTTTAACGCTTATGATGAAAAATTAGATGCAGTTGTTGCCACCACACAAGATACAATACACCCACTATGTGGTATCTATAACAAACGCTTACATAGTAACTTTGAAAACATGCTTTTACAGAACCAACACAAACTTTCCAAACTCCTCCACGACTCCAAAACACTCTTTGTAAATTTTGAAAATCCCGCCAATTTTTTAAATCTTAATTATCCAGATGACTACCAAGAAGCACTTTTACGATTGCAAGTAGATGGGCTTAAGCCAAACAATATTAACAAATAATCCACTTTACTTTGGTATAATCAAACAAAACAATTTCACGATTATCATAAAGAGAGTTCCATGCAATTAACCCATTTAGATGAAAAAGACAGACCAAAGATGGTCGATGTTTCGAATAAAAATCAAACAACAAGAATTGCTGTTGCAAGTGGCATTATAGAGATGAGCCGTGATGCGTATGACGCAATTATAAATGAAAAAGCAAAGAAAGGTCCTGTACTGCAAACAGCAGTGATTGCCGCAATCATGGGAACAAAAAAAACAAGTGAACTCATCCCCATGTGCCATCCGCTCAATCTTAGCGGTATCAACTGCGATGTAGAAGAGCTCAGCGAACTCCCTGGTTTTAAACTCATTCTCACCGCAAAACTCACGGGTCAAACAGGTGTTGAGATGGAAGCGCTCACGGGTGTAAGCATCGGACTTTTAACAATTTACGATATGGTTAAAGCCATAGATAAAGGGATGGTAATACGCCATGTACAACTTGAATCCAAAGAGGGAGGGAAAAGTGGAAATTTTAAACGAAACTAAGGAAAAACTGATTTTAGAGTACCCTTGTAATTGGTGTTACAAGGTGATTGGACACCATAAAGAGGAGATTCACCATGCAGTTAAAGAGATTATTTTAGAAAAGCCTCATACGCTCAAACTCTCAAATGCGAGTAAAAATGGCAAATATGTCAGTATGAATCTTGATTTACTTATCACAAACGAGGATGAGAGAACATTTATCTACGAAGCATTAAAAAATCATCAAAATATAAAAATGGTTTTATAAAGGATTTATCATGAATATAGAACAGTTTGAACGAGATATTAAAAATAGTTACAAAAGCATAAAAGCGCCCTCAGCGGCAGAAAAAATTGAGCAGCTTTTCGCGCATATTGGCAATGAGTGGAGTATTGATGCCAAAAAACTCTCACTGCATGAGCTCAAAATTGTAACCGCGACAATCATCGATGTTGAAACGTTAGCACTCCATGATGAAGTCGAGGAACTTTTAGCAAAAAAAGAGCAGATTCAAAGACGTATTGAGAAAACTTCCCATGCGCTTCAAGATATCAAATATACACTCTTTGACACCATTGAAACCTCTCTGGGTGAGGCTCCAAAAGAGACCATAGCAAAACTCCATCAGATTAAACTCCAGTCAATCGACCTTTTTGATATGCTCAATGAAATGGTAGAGTCTGCCATCATCACCGCTTTAGAAAAAACGGATGAAGATATTGAAGAAACAACTACAGAGCTTATCAAAGAGCTCACCTATGAAACTATCAATGAAGGACCACTCAATAGTATTCGAATCAGACAGATACTATCAAATATCCTCCAAACCGCTGTAAATGTAGCAGAAGCGACACCAAATCAAGCCCCTATCATTCTTGAATCGACCATGAAAGGGACAAAAGCGGGTCTCATTAAGTCCATCTCAAAATTTCAGCAACAGCTTCTCTATATGCCCGATGAGATTAAAGTGATACTCTTAAGTGATTATGATCACACCTTTGATGAGTTGGTCCATACCGATATTATTTTCACGCAAGTTGTCGATAAAATCTCTCTTTCAAATTCAGCACAAACGAAAAATCTCCTTGATGAAATTTCAAATGCTATGAAATATGATCTTGAAGAACTCATTCATATATCAAAAGAAACAGTCGCTATTATGAAAGATAAATTTAAATCTATCAAAAAAGATGCCATGATGAAAGGTTCTAAAGTTTTAAGATCGCAAAAAGCTCAAGAAGCAAAAAGAATGGGAACGCAAGCATGGGGAGTTGCAAGAGCTGCCGTGAGCAGTGCGCTCAAATCAGCCAAAAGTGCCATTGATAAAAAGGAGTAATAGTATGAGTGCAACAAAACAAACCAAATTGCAAAAACAGATTCGTGAAAAGTTACACCAAGAGCTCAAAAAATATCAAGAAAATAAACAAGAATTCACAGATTACCTAAAAAATATGTGTGCAATTGATGCATGGTTGCAAGATGGAGCAAAAAATGAAAATTGTTAATTCACCGCTCTACACTGAGCAATTAAAATCTATTCTTTTAACAGATTTTCAAGGAGATAAAGCAGCCGCAAAAAGTTTTAAACTCTACCTTGACACCATTATTTTAAATATGCCAACAAAAGTGAAAAAATATAAAAAATCTACCTATTTTGAGGATGAAAATATCAAAGATATTGAGCATCATGGCTTTACGATACCTTTTTATCATGATCTTATAAACGACACTTATGTAGTTTTAGGAATTATAAGTAATACAAATTATAAGTTATAAAAAAAACTTAAGTTTCATTTCAAGCTTGAAAAATTTGTTTTTTTTATGTGTTAATTTGTAACAAAGATGATTTCAAGAACTAAAAATATCCAAAATGAGCTCCAAATTATAGTATCATTTGCCGTGATACAATTGTGATATTTACAAAACAGTTGCATATTAATGCAATAATGTGGCGTGTAAAACTATGGTTTAACTGATTATGTGTAATCATTGTTAACTACATGTTAGTTATGTCTATGAAAAGCTTATAAAGGAAGAAAAATGAACGATAATAATTCTCAAAAAAATCTAGAATCTTCATCTAAGAGTGCACATAGCCCCTTAGCAAGAAGAGATTTTTTTAGAAAATCTGCAGCCTTGTCTGCTACTGCATTAGCTGGTGCTAGTATTTTTGCTGGTACTAAAGCAATGGCCGATGATTCAGCTATTGTAAACAATGTGCCGTGGGGAATAAAATTTGGTGATCCTGTTACTAAAAATCTTTATGGTATGCCATCAGAGTATGAACATAACAATACAAGAAGAAATGCGGAGTTACTCTCTTCTGGAAACTGGTATGCATCTATTGCAATGTGCCCTATTCAAGAATCTGAGGGAATCATCACTCCAAATGGTCTCTTTTTCTCAAGAGCACACGGCGGAGTTGCACAAGTTGATCCTAACCAATATCGTTTAATGATTCATGGTTTAGTTGAAAAACCTATTGTGCTAACACTTGACCAACTCAAACGCTACCCAAGTGTAAGTCGTATTCACTTTATTGAGTGTCCAGCAAATGGTGGACCAGAGTGGAGAGGTCCACAATTTAATTCTATTCAATTTGCAAAAGGGATGATGAGTTGTGCTGAGTGGACAGGTGTTTACATCAAAACAATTCTTAAAGACTTAGGCATAAAACCAAATGCAAGATGGATGCTCGCTGAGGGTTCAGATAACTCAGAAATGGGTAGAACTGTACCGATCGATAAAGTGCTTGATGATGCAATGATTGTTTGGGGACAAAATGGGGAAGCGCTTCGTCCAGAGCAAGGGTATCCCGTGCGCCTTTTGCTTCCAGGTTGGGAAGGAAACTTATGTGTCAAATGGCTAAAACGTCTTGAATTTTCAGACGAACCATTCTACGCAAAAGAAGAAACAGCAAAATACACAGCACTCAAACCAGATGGAAAAGCCGTACAACATTTTTATGTCAATGAAGTAAACTCTATCATCACGTCTCCGTGTCCTGAAAAACCATGGACTGACCTTAAAAAAGGTGATCTCGTTGAGATTCAAGGGCTTGCATGGAGTGGAAGTGGAACCATTACAGGTGTTGATATTACTTTAGATGGTGGGAAAAATTGGGCTGAAGCTTCACTCAAAGGTCTTGTATTACCAAAAGCATGGACACGATTTAGCTTTATGTACAAATATGAGGGGAAACCTCTCGTTATTGGAAGTCGCGCTATGGATGATGCTGGACGTATGCAACCTACAATTGCTGAAGAAGTAGCAGTTATGGGTATAGAGTCAGTTTATCATAGAAATGGTGTCGCTACTTGGGAAGTAACAGCAAATGGGGAGGTAAACAATGTTCAAGTTAGATCGTAAATCACTCGTATCGATTTCAATAATTACAGCCGTTTTAGCTGGATTTACAGCGCAAGCAGACACTGCTGATGCTGCATCAAAAACATATACAAGTGGTCCAAATAAAGGAAAATTAGTTATTGATGGTGGTGTAACATACCCTATTAAAAACAACAAAACATCTTCTTACAATGTGAATGAAAAAACACTCAAAGGCGGCTACTCTTACGGTCGTACTCCAACTCCAACTGAGTTAGAAGCATGGTCAAGATCTGTAACACCTAAAACTCCACCGCCAGAAGGCCATGGAACAGTTTCAGAAGGAAGCGAAATCTATGACGCAAAATGTGGTATGTGTCATGGTGACTTTGGTTCAGGTGGTGGTGGCTACCCATCTCTTGCAAAAGGAAATGCGTACGAGGGTGTAAAATCTCTTAAAAATCAAAGAACAAGCGATACGTCTGATGGTCCAAACCGCGTTTTTGGAACATACTGGCCACAAGCAAGTACTTTATGGTGGTATATCAAAGAGGGTATGCCTCATCCAGCTCCAAAAAGTTTAACAGATAATGAAGTGTATGCACTTGTTGCCTATATTCTTAACATCAATGAAATGAAAATTGATGGTGAAGTTGTTGGTGATGATTATGATTTAGATAGAACTAAATTTATGAAAATTGTTATGCCAAATAAAGATGGTTTTGTTCCTAAAATAGATGGTCCAAAAGGTCTTGAAAATACAAGAGCATTTTTTAGCAATCCAAAAAATATTGGTGCAAAAACATCAAAAGCGCGTTGTATGAAAGATTGTATTAAAGGTGAACCTAAACTTACTCGTATTACAATTGAATCGAAAAATTTCTTACCACCGTTATCGATTGTGAGAGATTTGCCAGTTCAAGATAAAAAAGCAGATAGTGGCAATGCAGCAAAAGCAACTTATGATGCTACATGTAGTATGTGTCATGGTGCGGATGGTATGGGTGCTCCTGTAGTAGGTGACAAAAAAGCATGGGCAGCCGTAACTGTCAAAGGTTTAGATGCCGTTTATCATAATGCTATCAATGGTATCAATGGAATGCCTGCAAAAGGTGGAACTGATATCTCAGATACTGATCTTAAAGCTGTTGTTGACTATATGATCAACTTAAGTAAATAATTTTAAAAAAAGGAAATATAATGCAAAGAAGAAAATTTTTAAGCCTGGGTGCACTTGCAGCAGTAGCTACAATGGTACCAGCACGTTTAGCTGCTGAGGATTTCAGAGCAACAAAACCAGACGTATGGACATCTCATGATATCAATGATGGTATTATGAAACTTTATGGAAAAGTTCCAACTCCAAGTGATGCAATCAAACTTACTATTCCTAAAGTAGCAAGTAATGGTGGTCAAATTCCAGTTGATATCGCTACTGATATTCCTGCAAAAACTGTTGCACTTTTCCAAGATGCAAATCCAGAAAGTGCTGTAATTGTATTTAACGTGTATGAAAATAGCGTTGTTGATTACTCAATCAAAATTAAAATGAAAAAAAGTGGAACAATGACTGTTGTAGTTGAGGGTCTTGATGGCAAACTTTATTCACTAACAAAATCTCTTGACGTTGCTCTAGGTGGTTGTGAAGGCTGAAAATGCCCTCACAACAGATAAAAATACAAAAAATAAAGGATATTTATGAAAATTAAGTCTAAGATAAAAGGTGACATTGTTGAAACTAAAGTTATGGCTTCACATGAAATGATGACATATGACGTAGCAGAGAAAAAAACAGGAAGTAGAGATAATGCAAACTTCATTACTCATATTACTGCATCAGTAAATGGGAAAGTTGTCTATGAAGCATCTACAAGCCAATTTCTTTCTAAAAACCCTATTTTCAAGTTTAGCTTCAAAGGAGCTAAATCTGGGGATACTCTTTCGGTAAACTGGATTGACCTAAAAGGCAAAAAAGAAGACGCAACAGAAGTAATCAAATAATTAAGAAGGGACTTCCCTTCTTAATAGTAAAAGAGGAATTAAAATGAAGATAGTAAGATTTCTCTTTCTTTTCCTATCCCTACAACTCTTATCATTTTCAGCACAAATCAATATTGATAAACTCATAGACAAAGCAAGCAAAAACAATAAACACGTTTATGTGTATTTACACTGGAAAGATTGTGTGTATTGTCAAGAGATGTCACTTTTTACGCTTGATACAGAACGTGTGCAAAAAGTGATTCAAAAAGACTTTTACTATGTAGATATTGAAACTTCAAAAAATGATACGGTAGTCTATAAAGATTTTAAAGGGACAAGCAAAGAGTTTACAAAAAAAATTGGTTTTGGATTTCCAGTCTCCATCTTTTATAATAAAGATAAATCTGTTGCGGGCTTATTTCCAGGCATCTATGCTGAAGATGAATTTTTAGTAATCCTTGAATATATTAAAAGCAATAGTTATAAAAAGATGGAACTCGATCAATACGAGAAAAAAATCGGTTTTAAAAAGAAGAAATAGATGTCAAAAAAAATTTTAGGAAGAGTCAAAGAGCTCTATATATCTACAAATGAGGAGCCTTCTCGCATACTCAAATCAGAACTCGAAGTGGATGAAAATGGTGTTATTGACGATAAGTTTTACGCAAAAGATTCTTGTCGTGCCATCCTTATCTCATCAACGGATGCATATAAGCTTGCGCAAAAGAGCAATATTGAAATCCCCTTTGGTATCTTAGGTGAAAATATTCTCATTGAGGGATCAATTCGTGAACTTCAGTTGGGGAGTTCTTTTTATATAGGCGATGTGTTATTTCAAATAGCACAAAACTGTACAATTTGCAAAGGGCTCTCAAAAATAGATACTAAACTTCCTAAACTCTTAAAAGATGATCGAGGTATATTTATCAAGGCCCTTGCAAGCGGGAGTATAAAAAATGGCGATGAACTCTCTACTTTGTAAGATATTTACAATGTTTCACTATCATTTTTTTATTCTCAATTCAAACTATAATCTGTGTATAAAAAATCCATAAAAGGCGGAAAATGAATCTCTTCACACAATGTAAAACAAGTTTTTTTTACAGCGTCGCAATACTTGCACTCACACTAGGAACTTCTGCAATCGCGGAGTCCAAATTTACTCCAAGCGATAACAAAAATCTTGCAGTTGTTTACACTCTAGATAAACCAATGGAAGAGGATTTTTTCAAATTCACTAAAAATGATATGAAAAAAATAGGCTTTTTCTTAAATGACCCGCACCATAATGTTCAAAATGTTTATGTACAACAAGTCGGAGCAACTGGCCTAGAACAGCTCTCTTTTTCATCAATGGTGAATGATATGGATGTCAGACCTCTTATGAACATAGACCCAAGAATAGGTGGTTTTACACCTTTTAACCTCGTTATTTACAGAAAAAGTTCAGAGCCTTCAAAAACCATCATTACTCATATTGCCCCAGAAGCTGCGCTTGATATTCTTGGCATATCAGACACAACCGTTAGAACAAAGTTTGTCGAGATGTTCAAACCGATGAATGAAGCCATAGAGAAAAAATATGGTACTAAAAAAAGTTACGTCAAGCTTCAAGGTTATGCCAAAGAGACGATGATGAACTTTGAAATTCCATTTGAGGAACCAGAAGACGTGGATGATTTTTTTGATGCATTTCAAGAGAAATTTGAGTCTGCTTTTCAAACAAAAGGGTATATTATCGCTGGTTTCTACAATATGAAATACAGCCTCAATACAAAACCAGACCAACTCCAAGGATTTGATGAGTATGTTGTTTGGTCCCTTTGCCATATTCCATTTTCATACACTATCTTTGATGGCAAAAAACCGCTTCCCGAAGCAGCCATATTTGCACCATGTTCGATGTACGCGTATATCAAAAAAGGTGAAAACAAGATTGTTATCGGTATGCCAACACTTCACGCCTGGGCTTCGGCTCTTGGAATCACAGAAAAAGAAAAACTTGCAAAAATCGATCAGTTAGACACTGAAATTCCTGCAATTATCGAGAGTTTAGGCGGAAAAAGAGTTCCTAACGCAAACCCTCTAGTGAAATAATCTGTTACAAATAACTTCCTAAAACTACTTTACATGTAAGGGATTACCCTTACATGTAAGCCTCTTTTGATTTATCAATCCATTCAAATCTAGCGCTTTAATACACAAAAAGGAGATAATAAACTCCAACACCCATATAAGATGCCACTGTAATGCCTAAAAATACCAACTTTCCAACTTTTTTGTGCGAAACAGAAACGCCATTATTTTCTAACTTATAGCTTTTAATCGCGCTGTATAAAAGAGCCGACCACAGCACAACACTAGCAAGTGCAACGCTTACATGTACAATCAGAAATGTGAACATAAAACCATAAGAAACATGCGCATTTTTCATAAACTCCACAAAGCCATCAGAGACTCTCACGCCCACTTCAAAAATCACCACAACTACTAAAGTCACAACAAAAAGTACCAACTGCGAGACAAAATGCTTTTGATACT
>JAVHOA010000077.1:0-11664 GCA_036169815.1 Sulfurimonadaceae bacterium | reverse complement strand
TAAAGAGTATCTCTAAATTTTGACGATAAAAAAATAAAAAATAAAGTATAATTTCGCCATGAACAATAAAGAACAACTCATTTTAGATATTCAAAATCTTCTCAATAGGTACAATGGCATTCAAAAAACAGCACTCAATCCTGATTTACTTGCGTTTATGGATGAAGAGACACTGAAACATATTGTCTCTGATCTGCTGTACCAAAAAGAGCAGGAAAAAGATGCTGATTTAGTCTGGCTCGAACAATTTAAAAAACAGTTAAATATTATTTAAATATGTTTAAGTTTAATAAACAATTAACCAAACACACCCTATAATCCCACCAACAAATTCTAACACGGAGAAAAAAATGGCAAGTATAGATTTAGTACAACTCACAGAACAAACAAAAAAACTCACAGCAATGGTAGTTGAAGATGAAGCGGTGGCAAATGAGCTTTTAAGCTCAACATTTAAAAACTTTTTTGCTGAAGTGCAATCTGCTTTCAATGGAAAAGAAGCGCTTAAAATGTATGAAAAAATGATGCCAGATATTGTATTTTTAGACATTATCATGCCAGAGATGGATGGTATTGAGCTTTCTCGCCGTATTCGTGAAATCAATCCAACACAAATCGTTATCATCATCTCAGCAAGTAACGATATTCAAAAAATATCTGAATCTATCGAGATTGGGGTCAATAGTTTTATCCAAAAACCAATCGATACAAAAAAGATTATCGAACTCATCTCAAGCATTGTCAATATGATTAACAAAAGAAAGAAAATAGAAACAAAAACGTTCTCTATCTCTTTGCCTCTTGACCTTTATGAACTTGTCGATGACAATGCAAAAGCAGAAAGTATCTCTAAAAATGCTGTCATTATTCGAGCATTGCGAAGCTTTTACAACGACTAAAAACCTAAGCTCGATTTTATATTTTTTTAAGATTTTAAAAGATATAATTTCGGCTCAGAAATATTCTGAAACAAAAAGGCTCCATCATCTAATGGTTAGGATTCAAGGTTTTCATCCTTGCCATAGGGGTTCAAATCCCCTTGGAGTCACCACTTCTTTTTAAATAATCCAAACAAATCTCCCTTTTTAATCTTTTACAAATTAAACTCTTGTTACAATTTCGCTAAAAAATTCAGGATTTTTCATGTTACGTTTTGCCCCAAGCCCGACTGGTGATATGCACATCGGCAACCTCCGTGTCGCACTTTTTAATTATATTGTTTCTCAACAACGTCATGAACCGCTTTTGATTCGCATCGAAGATACCGATAAAGAGAGAAATATTGAGGGAAAAGATAAAGAGATTCTTGATATTTTAGGGATGTTTAGCATCGAGTACAAAGAGTTGATGTACCAAAGCAACAACCTTCGTTTCCACTCCATGATGGCTTTGCAACTCTTACATGATAAAAAAGCTTTTAACTGTTTTTGCAAGCCCGAAGAGCTCGAACAAAAAAGAGAAGCAGCCAAAGAGGCAAAAAAAGCGTATCGCTATGATGGTGCTTGTGAAAATCTCCCAGATGCACTCACAATTGACAATATGAACCCTTTTGTTGTGCGTCTCAAAAAGCCAAAACATGCCATCACCGTCAATGATCATATCAAAGGAGAAATCAGTTTTTCACCTGAAGATATTGATAGTTTTATCATTATGCGTCAAGACAAAACCCCAACTTACAACTTTGCATGTGCTGTTGATGATATGCTCGCTGACATCTCTTTAGTGATTCGCGGTGAAGATCATATGAGTAACACACCAAAACAGATTGCCATCAGAGATGCGCTTGGATACGACAAAAGTATAGAGTATGCGCATTTACCAATCATCTTAAATGATGAGGGCAAAAAAATGAGCAAACGCGATAACGCTTCAAGTGTGAAATGGATGTTTGAAGAAGGATATCTCCCATCCGCAATCGCAAACTATCTTATTCTCATTGGCAACAAACCTCCCAAAGAGATTTTTACGCTCCAAGAAGCTATAGAGTGGTTTGATATCAATGCCATTTCAAAAGCACCAGCGCGATTTGATCTTGATAAACTCAAATTTATTAACAAAGAGCATTTAAAAATGCTTGATGCCAAAGAGCTTTCTCGCTATGTTGGGTTTGCTGATGATGCCATTGGTCAAGTTGCTAAAATATTTTTAGATGAAGTCAGCACGCTTAAAGAGCTCAGAGCAAAAATCGAACCGATTTTTAGTAAAAAAGAGATTCCTGAAGAGTTTCGTGAGGCTGCTGCAACCATGCAAGCCATCATCAAAGATGCTCCATATTTTGAAGAGTTTGAAGCCTTTAAAAGCTATATCATAGAAAACTCAGGGCTTAAAGGGAAGAACTTTTTTAAACCGCTTCGTCTTCTTTTAACGGGCGCAGAGCATGGACCTGAACTCTCAGATTTGTATGTACATCTTAAAAGCTATATCAAGGAGATTATCAAATGAGTGAACTTATTCTTGGCCTTGGCAATATTTTTTTAGGGCTTATTAATATTTATATTTGGGTTATCATCATTGCAGCTCTTGTTAGCTGGGTCAATCCGGATCCTAGAAACCAACTTGTCATCATCTTACATCGACTAAGCGATCCTGCATACCAACTTGTGCGCAGCAGAATTCCGACAGTTTTCAATGGTATAGATTTAGCACCTCTTTTAATTGTTGTTCTTTTGCAGGTGTTTATGCTTTTTATCCAATTTGGACTTCAAAAACTCGTTTATTAAATGAAACTTCTTTTACTTTTACTAAGCACTCTTTTGAGTGCGCAAATTACACTCGAAGAGCTCTCACAAAGACCTGCTTCTCATGCGAAAAACTTTTTTATTTGGCAGTTTTTACAGCAAGATATTACCCCCGCGCAAGCAGATGAAGCTTTTGCTCAAATAAAAGATGTAACACCAAAAAATTTTTCTTTGTATGCAAAAAAAACGGATCGTGCCGAGATTCTTTACAAGGCAAAATGTATCAATCTCCCCGCTAGCGAACTTTTAAAGGTAGATGATAACAACTGTTTACAAATGGCAATTTCACTAAGTAAGGTTGCACTTTTTACACCACAGCAGATCAAAACAATGCAAGAAAGAGTTATCTCGGCAAACACAAAAAAATATCTTGAGATTATGAGCTCCGATATGAATGAATCCACACTTATGCAATACACGCCAACAGAGATCGTATCTGTTATGATTGGTGTTGGCAAAAAATACAGAAATGCCCATTTTAACCGCAATTACTCCAACGAATTTATGGCGTATATTGCAAAAGCTCAAAAGATTTCACAACTCGTAGAACTCACTATCTATGATGAAAATATGGCGAAATTTAATCCACGTTTGTATGAGATTGATCTTAAATACCTTAGCCATAACAGCATTTTTATGATGGCCATATATGCTCTTATTCATCAAAGAGACTCGCTTGCGCTTATTTATCTTGATATTGCCAACAAAAATTCTCTTACTCAAAAAGACAGGGACAAAACCATATTTTGGAAATATCTCATCACAAAAGAACCTGTATATCTCACGAAAATAGCCTCAAGTTTTGATATTAATATTTATGTACTCTATGCAAAAGAGATCCTGCAGCTTGATGTCAATAACTATTTTACAAAATCACAAGAAGATTTAACACAACTGCCAAGCAGTGAAAACATCAAAGATCCTTTTGTTTGGAAAAGAATAAGAGAAGAGATCAAAAATAGCTCACAAGAAAAACTTTTTCTTCTCGTAGATTCTTATAGAGCAAACAACAACCTGCCACTTGAAGCTTTTGCACTAGAAAAAGCGCACGAGTATAAACACCACAGTTATATCATGCCCTATACACAACACACCGCATCGCTAAGCAATGATGAAAAAGCTCTATTTTATGCGCTGATGCGCCAAGAAAGCCAGTTTATTCCCTCTGCAATCTCTTCATCCTATGCACTCGGACTCATGCAGTTAATGCCGTTTTTAGTCGATACGCTAAGCCAAGAGATGCCAAATAAAATGAGTACTTATAGTGATATGTTCGATCCAAAAATGAATATTTCTTATGCCATAAAACATCTCTCGTGGCTCAATTCCCAACTTGACAACCCACTTTTTAAAGCCTACGCATACAATGGAGGCTTAGGATTTACAAGAAGATATATCAAATCTGGGAAGTTTACATGTAAGGCCTATGAACCATTTTTAAGTATGGATACCATGGCAAATGTTGAGAGTAGAGAGTATGGAAAAAAAGTTTTGGCAAACTATACAATCTATAAAAAAATCCTCAAAGAGGAGTTTTCTATTGTTCGTTTTTTTGATAAATTAAAGGAAGAGAACCAAACTTCCCATCTTGCAGAGTAAGCAAAAGCGTGTCACTCTGCGAGCGTGCAAAGGCCACGAGATAGTAGCTATTCCAGCTGTTATCGAGTGGCATCAAACCTGCAAACTCTTGCTTATTTTCTAGTTTTTTTATCTTTAGGGCATGCGCTTCACCTAGTTTTAAAACAAGTTTACCACGGAGCACGCTATTTGGGTCATCAAGCTCTTCTTGCTCTTTTGTATAGACTGCGATTAAAAAATACTCCATTCCATTGTAGCGTTTTGGACTCACTTCGTTGAGATAAATACTCGAAACAACTCCAGCAATATCATTTTGGAAATAAATTTTAGAGCTTCTTAGGCTTGAAGTGGCATGCTCTTTTTCTAAGTTGAAATGAAACCGTGAAAACGCATTTGTTCGTGTGCAACCAGAGAGTAAAAATAGGATTGTTACAAAAAGAGTTATACTCAAAAAAGAGCTTACATGTAAGGGAAAACGCATCAAAAGAACCTAAAAATTTTAAGATCGCAAATTATAGCTTAAACAACTTTTTAATGAGTATAAAGTATAATCTAGGGATGAAAAAAAGAATAGCAGTGGCTTTTACTGGTCCTTCAAATAGTGGCAAAACAACACTTATTTTAAAAATCGCCAGAAAGCTTATCCATGAGCACGGCAAAGAGGTTGCCATCATCAAGCATGATCCCAAAGACAAAGCACGTTTTGATGTTGAGGGAAAAGATAGTTACAAGTTTACAGACACGGGAGCTGAAGTGATCGTCACTTCCCCTACTCGCACGACTTACTTTTCAAACAGACACAAAGAGCTTGATGAGATGATACGCGTGTTTGGGGCGTTTGATGTTTTGCTTGTAGAGGGGCTTAAATCCCTTCCATTGCCAAGAATCAGTGTATTTAGAAACGCGCTTGATGAGAGCTATTTTAACTATATGGATGCGCTTGCCGTGGATGAGACAATTGATAGTAAAAAATATAAGATTCCAAAAGATGTCACTATTTTGGATCTCAACAACACAGATGAAGTGATAGAGTGGATATTTAAAAACGCAAAGGAAGTGTAGATGAGAGAGATATTTGACGCAATACAAAAAAGTGCAAAACGGATAAAAAAAGCGATTGATGTAAAAGATTTTGGATATTCTGAGTCTGAAAATAGTTCAGGAGAGACGCAACTGCAACTCGATATCAAATGCGATATGATTATTGAAGAGGAGTTTAGCCGCATCGCTTCCATTCATACCATTGCAAGTGAAGAGAAAGAGGAAGCAGTGCTGCTTCATGCGGATGCACCCTACTTCATCGCATATGACCCGCTCGATGGTTCGTCACTTGTTGATGTCAATCTCAGTGTTGGCTCCATCTTTGGAATCTACAAAGGCGGCTTTGACGCGCAAAATATGGTAGCTGCTTGCTACGTTGTGTATGGTCCGCGTGTTGAGATGGTTTTTGCCAAAAACAGAGTCAAACTCTATCTGCTTCAAGGAGATAATTTTGAGTATGTCAAAGAGATAAAACTTAGCTCAAAAGGCAAACTCAATGCACCAGGTGGCACACAACAAAACTGGCTTCCTTACCACAAAGAGCTTGTGGACTCATTTTTTAAAGAGGGATACCGTCTGCGCTACTCAGGTGGAATGGTTCCAGACTTGCATCAAATCCTTCTCAAAGGCGGCGGACTTTTCTCCTACCCTGCGACAAGCGACAGACCAGAAGGAAAACTTCGCAAACTTTTTGAAGTATTTCCTTTTGCCTACGTCTATACAAAAGCTGGCGGAGAAGCAATCGATGGAAAAAATAATATTTTAGAGCTTACATGTAAGCATGTTCATGACACATCTGCATGTTTCTTTGGTTCAGGGTACGAGATAGCTAGAGTAAAAGATGTCTATGCAGCCAACTGATATTTTTGAAGAGAGACTCGATGTGATGATAGTCGAACTTCAAAGATGCCAGGAAGAAAAACAACTTGAGAGTTGCAGTAAGTGTGAAAATTACATCGGCTGTGAGCTTCGAAAAAAATATATAAAAGCGGTTTATGACTCGATGTCAAAGGGTGAGACCGGTGGATTTGAATTTTAAAATGGATAGGGATTTTATGAAAAACTATATAACAACGCCGATATATTATGTCAATGGCGAAGCGCACATAGGCCACGCTTACACAACATTTATAGCCGATACACTCGCACGCTATGGCAGACTCCAAGGCGAAGATGTCTTCTTTTTAACAGGCACTGATGAGCATGGGCAAAAAATCGAAGAATCAGCCAAGAAAAACGGCAAATCCACAAAAGAGTTTGCAGATGCAATCAGCGCAACTTTTAAAAATCTTTGGGATGATTTTGGAATCAGTTATGACAAATTCATTCGAACCACTGATGATTATCACATGCAAGGTGTGCAAGAAGCATTTTTAAAAATGCACGCTAAAGGTGATATCTACAAAGGTGACTATGAGGGGCATTACTGTGTAAGCTGTGAGACTTTTTTCCCCGAAACACAACTCATAGATGGAGAGTTTTGTCCAGATTGTGGACGTGCAACTAGCGTTGTAAAAGAGGAAAGCTACTTTTTCAAACTCTCAAAATATGAGAAAACACTTTTAGAATATTATGAATCACATCCGGATTTTATCCTTCCTCGTTCTAAAAGAAATGAGATTATCAACTTTGTAAAAGGTGGGCTCAACGACCTTTCAGTAACACGCACAAGCTTCACTTGGGGTGTAAAACTTCCACAATCTTTCAATGACGACAAACATGTGATGTATGTTTGGCTCGATGCTCTTTTAAACTATATCACAGCCCTTGGCTATGGCACTGGTGAAGAAAATATGGGCTATTGGCCTGCGGATATGCAGCTTGTCGGAAAAGATATTTTACGTTTTCATGCCATTTACTGGCCAGCATTTTTGATGAGTCTTGATTTGCCACTTCCAAAACATATTGGAGCGCACGGTTGGTGGACAAGAGATGGCGAAAAGATGAGCAAATCAAAAGGCAATGTCGTCTCTCCAAAAGAGGTAAGCGAAGCGTATGGCTTAGAAAATTTTAGATATTTTATGCTTCGTGAAGTACCCTTTGGTCAAGATGGCGATTTCTCACAACGTGCCTTTATAGACCGCATCAACTCCGACTTGAGCAATGATTTGGGCAACCTTTTAAACCGTATCATCGGCATGAGTGGCAAATACTCCGCGTTTCATATTGACAGCGTGGACGTTTTAAAATACCATACAAAAGAGATTACAGAAGCAAATACTATCCTTGATAGCTTAGATGGGTATCTCAAAAATCTTCAGCCTCACCGCTATTTAGAGGAGTTGTGGAAACTCTTTAGCATCGGTAATAAAGCCATCGAAGAACACGCGCCTTGGGTAAAAATGAAAGAGGAGAAAAAAGATGAAGCACTTGCAACAGTTGCACTTGTTGCAAATCTTTTGGCAAAAGCTGCCGTTGCACTCCATCCCATCATGCCAAATACAACAGCGACGGTAGCAGATGCACTTGGATTTGTGATAGAGAGTGAAGCATATAAAGCAATTGTACTAGAAAAATCACTACTCAAACCTTTTGTTATCAAGCAAGTTCCACCGCTTTTCCCTCGTGTTGAAGAGCCATTAATGAAAGAAAATACAACGAAAGAGGAGCTAGCTATGGAAATAGAAGCAGTAAAAACTGAACCTAAAAAAATGGAAGCAAAAAAAGAGACAAGCGTTCTTGATGATAATCTCATTGAAATTGGACAGTTTTTTGAAACAGCTTTAAAAGTCGGTACTGTTTTAGATGCCGCAGAAGTGCCTAAAAGTAAAAAATTGATTCAACTTAAAATCGATCTTGGTGAAGAAATACCGCGCCAAATTCTCGCTGGAATTAGAGAGTTTTATTCTCCAGAAGAGCTTATTGGCACGCAAGTGTGTGTTGTGGCAAATCTCAAACCTGCAAAACTGATGGGACTTCTCTCTGAGGGAATGCTGCTAGCTGCAAAAGATGAAGATGGTTTGTGCCTTGTTCGCCCAGAAAAACCTAGAAAAGCGGGCACACCGATTGGATGAGACTAGAAAATGTCATCGCATTAACCCATGCAACGCTTTTAAATTCTCCCTATGTGAGCGCATTTAGCTCACTTACATTTGAAGCAAAAAACGTAAAACGTGGCTCTCTTTTCATCGCAAAAGAGTCCACTCAAATCGAACTTGCCATTGCAAATGGTGCGTATGGAATCCTTTTTGATACTCCCGTGCAGATGTGTGATAGTGAGATTGCTTGGTTAAAAGTAGATGCTATTGAAATTGCTCTTTTAAAAATATTGCGATTTCATCTTTTAGATAAACATATCACGGCTTACGAGTGCGATGCCATCACGCTCGATCTTGCCTTGCAGATAACAACTGCTCAAAACTTCAAAGCGCTGAAAGGCGATATTTTTGAAACCTTCAACGCCCTTTTTGATGCGCCACCCAACACGCTGGTTTTGTTTTCACATAGCTTTACATGTAAGGATATTTTTCCCCATCCAAAAGCGATGCCCAAAGAGACAGAGGAGCAAATGAGTATCATAGAACAAACACTCTTTGAAACTTCATTTATTTATGATGGTATCTACTATGAAAGAGAAACGCTCTCAATCTTTTTTATTCCCTATTTAGAGATTCTTTTGGCGCTTTTAAAAGAGCATACCATTGAGTTTAAACTCACATCTTTTAAACATCTTTCTCACTTTGAACCTGTTTTTACAAATAAAAACTTTGAAATAAAAGAGTTTGGAACAAGCGATAAAGTGCTGATTTTTGAGAGTGATTTTGAGTTTATAGAGGCTCAAATCTCTTTTTTACAAAACCAAGCAAACTGGGCAAAGCTCATCTACATTTTACCCAAAGAGCGTATGAGCGAGGCAGTGCACATCCAAAATGTTTATACCTACGCAACGCAACAAGATATTATCAGTATTTTAAAAAGTACCCATTTTCATTTTGCGCTTATTGCAGAACAAAACAAAAGCCTCTTGGAAAAAAGTTTTTTTACAAAAAAATCCCAACAGCTCACTTTAGAGTTTTAAAAAGATACAATGATGCTTAAAATTTTCCTTCTCTTTTTCCCTCTATGGCTTTATGCCAGCACTTCTGGCATTTTGATAGATAGCACAAGTAAACTTCCCATTGCAAATGCAAAAATCTTTGATACACACAATGAAGTAAGAAGCGATAAAAATGGTAAATTTGCAATCAAAAGTGATGAAAAACTCTTACATGTAAAGGCCTATGGATACCGTCCACGTGCTTTTTACAATATCCCCTCTAACACAATAGCTTCTTATGCACTCGCACCCATCCACGTTCAAGCGCTCTATCTCTCTTTTTGGGGCGCTGGTTTGGATTCTAAAACCTTAGCAAAAATTTTAAAAATGGTTGCAAATAAGCAGATCAATGCAATCGTGGTTGATGTAAAAAATGAAAATGGCTGGACCTCTTACAAAACAGAGTGTGCAGCTGCAAACCAGATGAACGCATCTAAAAATCGTACTATTAAAGATATCCACGCATTTATGGCACTTATGAAGTCTAAAAACATCTATATGATTGCAAGAATTGTCGTATTTAAAGATGATCTTCAAGCCACGCACTACCCACAATTTGCCATTCGTGATGCCAAAGGTGGACTCTATCGTAGTAAAGAACAGATGGCATGGATAAGCCCTTACAAACCAGAGTCATACAACTACGCGCTTTCTATTGCAGTAGATGCTGCTCAAAGAGGATTTGATGAGATTAACTTTGATTATGTCCGTTTTCCAGCTACCACCTCTTTGCAATATGGAAAAGGGCACAATGAAAAAGCGCGTGTCGATGCCATTAGCAACTTTATCCGCACTGCACAAAACAGACTGCGTCCCTATGGAACATTTATTTCTATTGATACTTATGGAATGGTGTGCTGGACAAAAGATGATACCAATATCGGGCACACCATCACATCTTTAGCAAAATACGCCGATTACCTCGCACCAATGCTTTATCCCTCAGGTTTTGCAACAGGTTCCGCAGGATATACAAATCCCGCAGCATATCCCTATGAGATTATTTATAAGAGTGTTGAAAATATTTATGACAGAATCGAAGCAAAAAGAGTACGTCCTTGGCTTCAAGCATTTCGAGATTATGCCTTTGATAAAAGAGCGTACAAAAAAGAGCAGATACAAGCGCAAATAAAAGCGTGTAGAGACGCTCATACAAATGGATGGATGTTTTGGAATCCATCAAGCAAGTATGAAGCAAGTTCCTTTATAACTGTACCATCTCGTGTATATCAAGCCCAAAACCGCCAAGACCAATAAGCTCTTTTTGTTTGCTTGAAGTAAGCAGATTCATACTGCTTACATGTAAAGATTTGAGGATCTGCGCGCCAATGCCATACTCCCGCATAGAAGCATTTTCTCCGTGTGCAGGCTTGTTTATAAACACTAAAACACCACTGTTCTGTTTCAAATACTCGATTGAATCAATGAGATGAGTATATTTTTGTTCGTTTAAAAGCAGATCAATATCTGGCAGAACATTGTGCACTTTGACATTTGAAATAGCACCGACACTATGAAAAACGATTGCAGTATGCTCGATTTTGTTGTGATCAAGAAAACCATATTTTTTCACTTTTACACCGAAAAACTCTATCTCCTCTTCGCTCTCTTGTTGTACCAATATCTCATTTGCAAGTCTATATTCAACAATATCTGAGATATAAACAATATGGAGATTATGCTCTTTTGCAAAAAGGTCCAAGTCATCGCGGCGAGCCATGGTTCCATCATCTTTGATAATCTCACAAATAACCGAACTTGCATTGAGCCCAGATAAACGGCACAAATCCACAGAACCCTCAGTATGGCCTGTGCGCACCAAAGTACCACCATCTTTTGCGATAAGTGGAAAAATATGTCCAGGTTTAACAAGCTCTGCTTTATGACTGATAGGATTTGCCAAAATACGGATAGCCATATCTCTCTCTGCAGCGGAAATCCCTGTTTTTGCAACTGCGGCATCCACAGAAACAGTAAAAGCTGTCTCGTGCATAGAGGTATTTGAGCTTACCATTGGATTTAACTCCAAGCGCGTTGCTATCTCCTTGCTAATGGCTACACAGATAAGCCCCCTTGCTTTTGTTGCCATAAAATTGACATGTTCTGGTGTAGAAAAAACCGATGCATAAACAAGATCGCCCTCATTTTCACGGTCTTCATCATCAACCATAATGACCATTTTCCCTTTTTTAATCTCTTCAATCGCTCTTAAAACTCTATTTATTGGTGTCATTCAATCTTCTTTACATATAAAATATTTTAATATTATAT
>JAVHOA010000076.1:20121-36865 GCA_036169815.1 Sulfurimonadaceae bacterium | reverse complement strand
GAGTAAGTGTTTAGAATTGTACTTGTGCAGTTAGCATGTAATCATTTTTACTTGTTGTAGTGTTTTCATTATCATTGACAATAACGTTTGCTACAAGTTGAACATTTTTATTCATATCATAAGCTACACCACCAATGTAAGTGTTTTGTGCTGTTTCAGTTGAAGCGATTGCTTTTGTTGCTGTCCAAGTATCATAGCGTCCAAATAAATGGTATTGATCTTTTTCGCCCATACGTGCATCAAAGTTCACACTGTAACCGCTTCCAGCTTTTGCTGAAATAGCAGCTGATGTATCTGTGTCAGCAGATTTGATGTATTGCGCTGCAACCAATAATGGTTCAGTGTTAAATACTGAGTGAATAGCTAAGTATTTTGTATCTGTGTAGTATTGTGCTGCAGCGGGAGCTGTAGTAGCGGCTACCTTATTTCCTTGTGCATTATATTTTCCAAAAAGAGAGACGTCCCAATATGTTTTTTTAGAATCTTTTCCATCTACACCAAGCGCGTGAATTGTTGCTCTTGCTTCATAATCCATACCCATACTTGCGTCCGCAGTTGTTGGTTGATTTCCGTGATAACCTTCACCGTTGTAGATACCGATTTCAGTTGAAAGGTATGTTGTATTTGTTTTAAAGTTTACCCCAGCATCTGCAGAAGCTTGTAATTTTCCACCATTTCCTTGTTCAGAAAAAGTTTCTAAGATATTTCTATATAACCAAGAATGACCCTCTTCATAATCTAGCCAAGTTGTATGTGCAATACCCGCTTCGACACCTGTGTATGGAAGAATATCATTTAAGAAAAGGTATGCATATTTGATACGCATATTGTAACTACCATCACCATTTGCATTTGCATTTTGACCTGCATCTAAAGTAACACGGAAGTAGCTTTTAGGGTCTTCTAAAAGATGTGCTTTTACTTGAAAATATGCACGTCTTGCTTCAAATGTATTAAAATCAGCATTTGCAGTAGTGGATGTAGCAGTACGATAATCTGTGTTTCTATAACCTAAATACGCCAACATACTGAAATCAAGTTTGTCAGATTTGCTAAATACTGAAGATGATTTATCGGCAATTGCAGTACGGCCTTCTGCATTCGTAGTAAATACTTGACCATTTGCATCTTGATAAAATTTAACATCTGTAGCAGATGCAACTGTTGCGATTGATAACGCTGTTAGTGTTGATAATACGATTTTTTTCATATTGTTACTTTCTCCTGTTTTTGTTGCTGACATTTTAAAGATGCAAAATTACATAATGGTTACGGTTAACTCGCTGTTTTCTTTGTCAAAGTAGCTAGCTTTTTATGGATGAAAGCTTTACATGTAAGGCCTTACATGTAAGCCTAAAGATGATGGAACTCTTTTTGCTTTACTCGTTTCAACTACCTAAACAGAGGGGAATGATGAAAGTTGTACTGCGTAACAACCTTATCTTAATTCGTACCAATTTTAGAATGCTCAACCAGACTTGGATGCGGGAGTTTTTAACACTCCATGCTAGCAATATGCTCTTTTTGCCTCGCGGGGTGCTTATATTTAAAAACCAATCGCTTGTGGATTCTCGTATCAAATTTTTAGATACTGTTGGTAGCTTTCACGCACAGATGAACGATTTTTGCGAGAATTTTTTTAAAAAATCTTTGCTGAGAGTCTCAAATATTCCTATTAAGATAGAACTTACAAGTGCGCAAGAGGTACAGCGCGTGAGCGTTGAACTTTACGCAAGAGACCGCGACACCATTGACATTTCACTCTTTTATCCAAACTCTTGGATTATGAGCTATCTTAAAAATCAGTTTCGAGGTTTTATCAAAGAGAGTACAGAAAGCTCTTTAGTGGTAGATGTCCGCGATGAGCGTGCAAGAAGACGCCTAGAAGCGACCATAAATAAACGCTCTTTGATGCATTATGAGATTCAGTACCGCTATGATGCGCATTTTATTGAGCGTCTTTATGGAAGTATTGCGCTGTTTGATGATGGCGAATATGAAGATGAAAAGATAGAGCGTCTCATCGGATTTTATACAGTGCTTCGTTGTCCTGTGGGTGCGCCACAAGCAGTTTTAAAACAAAACTACAGACAACTCGCTCGTGTATATCATCCAGATCGTATCTACCATGTGAGTCCAAATATGGTTGGTCACTATACACAAAGATTTCAGCTCATCCAAGAGGCATACAGTGTTTTAAAACACGTCAGCTAAAAAATCTTCTTTGAGATCAAAAGCGGAGATATTTTTGAGTAAAATGGAAAAATCCTCTGCGCAATAGAGCAAAAGAGCAGGGTTTTGCATTCCAAGAAGCTCTTTGGAAAATCCCCGTTTTGAAAAAAGAAGGATTTTTGTAGGCACTATTTGCAGATGTGCACATTTATCATAGAGTTTGTGCAACTCTTTTTTGTTGATTTTGTGATTTGTCCATTTGCATTCGCCGACATAGATTTTTTGTGTCTTTGTCACAGCAAGCAAGTCTATCTCCACAGTCGCATCCCAATAACTCCCACTTGTAAGAATCTCTTCATCTCGTGTATAGTAATCAAGGAGCAACTCTGAGAGCTCTTCAAAGACAAGACTTGTGTAACTATACTGGTGTGTTTGAAATCTTTTGAGTACATTTTCATAGATTCCCTGCTCGATTTCTCGTGCATGTGGGTAGATAAAATAAAACCAAAACCGAATAAAAGGCTTTGTAAAGCGCATTTTGTGCGAGATACGGTGGCGTGCATCTTCACGCTTGAGTTTTTGGTTTGGATGTGCCTGCCTTGGATTTTTTTCTCGTGAATATTGCATCTCTAAGAGGTGATTGTTTTGAAGAAAATCTATCGCACTGCCACCGTTTTTGTTGTTAAAGCCTGCGCGGTTAAAAGCTTTAAATAAGCGTCTATCGCCAGTGGCTAGCACATATAAAAGGCGCGCGTACTCTTTTTCATCCAGCAAGAGTGCAGAGATTGCATTGTGGAGTTGCCCGTAATTATCAAGAATCTCAGAGATGATGAGCTCTTGGAGCGGTTTGTCGGTGTCGATTTGTTTTGTAAAGCCGCCAAATATGGAAAAATACTCAATCTGCTTCTCCATATCATCGAGTTTGTGTCTTGCATAAAATGATCGAAACTGCTCTAAAAGCATCGTACTCCGTTTTTTTTATTATTGTAACGAATGTAGTATAATATTTTTATGATACTTGTGATGAAAAAATTGGCATATTTGCTTACGATGTTGGTGTTGATTTCTATCATCTCCTTTGCGGCTATCCATATCGCGCCCAATAGTTTTTTTAGTGGAGGCGACCTCAATCCAAATATGACACCAGAAGCTATTGCCAAACTCAAAGCTGTATATGGCTTGGACAAACCACTGCTAAGCCAATATGGCGAGTGGATGCAAAATATGCTTACATGTAACTTTGGAATCTCGTTTGTAAGCGGAGAAGAGGTGAGCGCAGAGATTGCCAAACGTCTTGGCGTAACCCTTGCGATGAACTTTGTTTCTCTTATTTTAGTTTTTTTACTCTCTTTATATTTGGGTATCAAGGCGGCTTTACATCATGATCAAAAAAGCGATTGGCTTATTACACAACTCTCTTTAGTCTCATTTTCAATGCCATCTTTTTATCTCGCGCTTTTGTTTATCATCTTTTTTAGTATCCATCTTGGTTGGTTTCCCTTCTCGGGTCTGCACTCACTTGACTCAAAAGAGGGGTTTAGCGCCATACTTGATATGGCGTGGCATTTAACATTGCCTATTGTTGTGATGGTGTTTGTGGGTGTGGGAAGTATGATTATCTACATTCGTTCTTTGACGCTGGAGATTCTTAAAAGTGATTATTATTTTTTTGCGAAAGCGCGCGGTTTGAGTGAAAAAGTGATTCTTCGCTACACCATTTTGCCAAATCTTTTGCCGCCTGTTGTGACACTGTTGGGGCTTTCATTGCCAGGACTTATTGGTGGCAGTGTGATTTTAGAATCTATCTTTGGCATCGATGGTATGGGAAGATTTTTCTATCTCAGTGCCATGAGTCGGGATTATCCCGCTATTATGGGGATTTTGATGATTACAGCTTTTCTGACACTTTTGGGAAATATGGTTGCGGATATGGCTTTGCTCAAACTCAACCCATACGCAAAGCGGGGATAGCAGCTCGATTGCGGATCAAGTCCGCAATGACAGCATTGACGGACGAGTTCGGCTTAGTGTATTATTAATTGAATAGCGCTTGGAGTGCATCGACTCCATCTTTTTGTTCGCTTTGTGCTGCTGTATTTTCTTGCGCTGATGAGCCTTTTTGCTCTTCGAGCTCTATGGCCATACCTGTGAGCATTGAAGCAAGACGGATATTGATACCATTTTTTCCGATAGCTTTGCTTTTTTGATCCGCAGGTAAGGTGATGATGGCTTTTTGCGCATCCCCTTTTTCATCTCGAATGATTTCAATATGTGAGATAATCGCAGGACTCATAACCCGAGCGACGAAAAGTTCAGGGATATTTGTATATTCGATACAGTCGATATTTTCACCTACTAGCTCTTCACTCACAGCGTTAATACGCACACCCCGAACACCAACAGTTGCACCAACTGCGTCCACTTGCGGGTGTGTGCTAATAAGAGCGATTTTCGCACGATCTCCAGGAATACGAGCTGATTTTTCAACGATTACGATGCCATCGGCGATTTCAGGAACTTCCATAGCCAAAAGTTGTTCTAAAAATTTTGGAGCGGTTCGAGAAAGTTCTATTTGGATTCCGTTCGTTTTGTCAATATTGACACGGCGTACAAGCGCTTTTAGCAGATCGCCAACTTTAAATTTTTCGCCTTTGATACGGCTTTTCATAGGCAAGATTGCGCGCACTTCTTCTACTTCTATGTACGTGTTTTGGTCAGAATCCACAAGCGTTACGCGCCCTGTGATGATTGTTCCTATTTTGGAGTTGTATTTGTTATAAAGCTCATTTTCTACAAGTCTTTGAATATGGTACTCGATCTCAGTATGCAATTTTCCAGCAGCAGTTCTGCCGTAATCTTCAAGATTGTGATCAATTTGAAGTTGATCTTCAAGCTCAGCATCTTCATCAAGTTTGAGCGCATCGCTTAGAGAGATAAATCCACCGTTTAGCTCTTCATCTTCAAGTCTTCTATCATGGTCTGCTACAACGATGATAGTTTGAAAAAGGTGTATTTTTTTTGTTTTATTGTCTATATCTGCTTCAAAAGTAAATTTGTTATTGATAACACGTTTAGCAGTTTGCACAAAAGCGGTTTTGAGAGCTTCTAGTACATTTGCGCTTTGAAGGCCTTTTTCGTGAGCAATGGCATCTACGATATCTAAAATTTTTTCCATAATTATCCCTTGGTTGAGGTAGATTTCATAAAAATAGTAAATTTAAAATGTGGGGTTTCTTTTTATGAAGAGTGTGATTATAGCAAAAAAAAATTTAAAAATTGTTTTAATACACAGACGCATTAATGCAATATTTATTGAACTTTTAATATAATGCACACAATTATATAAATGAGGATAAGTCATGGAACTAAAACTAGCTCGTGTTGAAACTGACCAAAAACCAAAAAAGATAGATCTCAAAAAGATTGAAGAGAGTGCAGCAAAAGAGGGATCGATCATCTTCTATTTTGATCGTGAAAATTCACATAAAGATCTTTTAGCGCTTCAAAATCATATTGAAGCAAGCGGAAAAAGCTTTTACATGCGTGAAGTGAAGTATGGTCTTGCGGACAGCGAGTACATGTACGAAGTTCATATTCTCGCATAAGGCAGAGAGTTGAGTAAAAAACTCTATATTGAGACTCTTGGCTGTGCGATGAATGTTCGCGATTCTGAACATATGATTGCAGAGTTAAATGAAAAAGATGATTATGTGCTCACCACCGATTCAAAAGAGGCGGATCTCATTCTCATTAACACCTGTTCTGTGCGTGAAAAGCCTGTGCAAAAACTTTTTTCCGAACTGGGTGTTTTTAACAAAGCCAAAAAAGAGGGTGCAAAAATTGGTGTTTGTGGTTGTACAGCTTCGCATTTGGGCAAAGAAATTATCAAACGCGCACCCTATGTCAGTTTTGTTTTAGGGGCGAGAAATGTCTCTAAAATAAGCGAAGTCCTCCATAAAGATAAAGCAGTTGAAATCGATATCGATTATGATGAATCCGATTTTGCTTTTAAAGATTTTCGCACCTCCGCTTACAAAGCATATATTAATATCTCCATCGGTTGTGATAAATCTTGTACTTTTTGTATCGTTCCAAAGACAAGAGGCGATGAAATCTCGATTCCTACAGATTTGATACTTCAAGAGTGTAAAAAAGCTGTAAATAGCGGCGCAAAAGAGCTTTTTTTACTTGGGCAAAATGTGAATAATTATGGTCGCCGTTTTGGCGGTGAACATGAAAAAGTAAACTTTACAGAATTACTTCGCCGTATCTCAAAAATCGAGGGTTTGTACCGTATCCGTTTCACTTCTCCGCACCCATTTCATATGGATGATGAGTTTTTAGAGGAGTTCGCAAGCAATCCTAAGGTATGCAAATCGATGCATATGCCTCTACAAAGTGGTTCTTCAAAAGTGCTCAAAGAGATGAAACGAGGCTATACAAAAGAGTGGTTTTTAAATCGTGTTGAAAAACTCAAAAGTATGGTTCCAGATGTTGGGCTAAGCACGGATATTATTGTTGCTTTTCCAGGCGAGAGTGATGAGGATTTTGCAGATACGATGGACGTTGTGCGCAAAGTTGGATTTGAACAGATTTTCAGCTTCAAATACTCGCCTCGTCCGCTCACAGAAGCTGCGGAGTTTACTAATGTTGTAGATGAAGAATTGGGTTCGCAGAGACTCTTTGCTCTACAAGAACTTCATAATGAGATACTTGATCAAAAAGTGCAAGCGCAGCTTGGACGTGTGTATGAAGTCTATTTTGAAGAGTTGCGTGCGGATGGCTATGTCGCTGGAAGAAGTGATAATAACTATCTTGTTAAAGTCAAAGGAAGCGAGGAGCTTTTAGGAACCTTAGCAGATGTGAAAATCATCAAAGTTGGCAGAACCTCTTTAGTTGGCGAGATCGTTTAAACTTTTATGAAAAAGCGTATATTTCGGGCATTGGCATTGGCTGTCGTACCATTTGTCGGGATGTTTTTGATGCGCTTTCTTTATCTCACAAATAAAAAAATATTTCATCTTCCAAGCAATATTCCTCTTGACCCTCTTATCTTTGCTTTTTGGCATGGAGATTTGTTGATGCAACCCTATGTATATTTTCAAATTCGTAAAACCCCTAATGTGAGTCTTCTTATAAGTGACCATTTTGATGGCACTTTGATCTCTAAAACCATGCAATATTTCAAGTTTAAAACGATTGCGGGTTCGACAAATAGAAACGCCGCACGAGCGCTTATGCAGGCGATTAAGACGCTTAAAAATGGCACAGATATCGGTATTACTCCCGATGGTCCAAAAGGGCCTCGTTACAGTGTGAGCGATGGGGTTGTTGTGATGGCGCAAAAAACGGGTGCAAAGGTGATGATCTTCAACTGTAGTCCGACACACTATTGGCAGCTAAAGAGTTGGGATGGGTTTGTAATACCAAAACCTTTTGGAACTTTGGAGTTTTTTGCCAGTGAGCCCATTGACCTAAGTGGCATGGGTTTAGCGGATGCAAAAAAACACCTGTTTGAAAAAATGATGCTACATGCGCTTTAAGTCGCAGATTTTATAGCCAAAGATGCAAAAATCATTTCTTCTTTACAAAAAAGAGTTTTTGATCTATTTAGAAAGGGCTAGAGGCTACTCGGATTTAACACTTAAAACTTATGACGAAGTTTTAAACGAAGCGCTCTCTTACCTAGAAGTAGAAGAGAATGACTCCACAATCTTCCTCAACCTTATGCCCTACCGCATCGCTATCGCTTCACTCAAGCAAAAAACAATCGCTAAAAAATTGAGTGCAATTCGTTCATTTCATGCGTTTTTAGTTGCTCAGGGCGAGCATGTTGTATTGCGAGCAGATGAGAGCATCAAAGTCCCAAAAACACTGCCAAAACCTATTTCCCATGAGCATATTATGGAAGCACTCAGCCATGCAGACCAAGAGGAGAGTCTCGTTATTCTTATGTTTTATACACTTGGGTTACGCATCTCTGAGCTTTGTGGTTTAGAGCTTGCAGATATTGGCGATGAGTGGGTTCGTGTTGTGGGCAAGGGCAATAAACAAAGGGATATTCCGCTTTTAGCTCCAACCTCGAAGCTTTTAAAGCTCTATCTCCAAGAGCACAATCCTAAAAAATACCTTTTTGAGAAAAATAGCCAAAAATTAAGCGAAAATAGTTTAAGATATACGCTTACTAAGGTGTTTGCAAGGGTTGCTCTTCGAGTGACTCCACACCAGTTGCGCCACTCTTATGCAACAGTACTTTTAAATAACAACGCAAGAATTGCTGATGTGAGTGAACTTTTAGGTCATGCATCTATGGCAACAACGCAGATATACACAAAGTTAGGAAGTACGCTAAAGATGCAAAACTACAACAAGGCGCACCCGCTGTGCAAGGAGATAAATGATACTTTCTAAGATAATACATCATTTGTATTTGAAGAATTATATTAGTATTGTTGTCTCAAGCGTAATGACGCATGTGAGTGTTCATACTCTCAAAGGTGCTAAAGTCAAAGATGTTGCTACACAAACTTTTGACGGCGATGCGCTTTCTTCTCAGATGCACTCCTTTATTGACCCATATCTCGGTGAAACCCCTTTTCATTATATCTCTTTGCTTGATAACTCTTTGCACCAAGGTGCGCTGCCTACATGTAAGGTTGAAAACTTTTTAGAAACAAATAGCACAGAAACCTATCAAACAATCTGTTATGGCGAGTGGAGCAGTTATACCTCTAAAATCGACTTAAATAGCTTGGAAAAAAAATATAGCGCCTTGGGTGTGGATTTTATTTTTTCACCTTTTGCTTTGTTGGAAAACTTTTTTAGAGATAAACTCCAAACACAGGCAACGCTCTACGTCCTTGTGCAAGATGATAGCCTTGCAATTGCGGTGTTTGAACACTCAAAACTTAACTATGCAGAGTTTGTTAATACACGTAATATAGCATTGGAACAACCCCTCTCTACTGAGGAAGAAAAAGAGGAACTCTCCTTTGATGGCGAACAACTTGCTATCAATCTTGAAGAGATCGAACTCGATGATGAATTTAGTGAACTCGATGATTTTGCAAATATAGAAGATCTTGATTCTATGGATGAGTTTGACGATTTTACAGATACAAGTGTGCGTGAAAAAGAGATACCAAAGAAAGAAGTACAGACGCAAAATGCTGGATTCAATGATGATTATAAGCGTTTTGAAGCGATAAAAGAGAGTTTAAGAGCCTATTACAGTGATGAAAAAAATGCAAATGGTTTTATTGAATCGATCTATATTGCCACCGCTTGCGATTTGGATCACGCTTTGAAAAACTATCTTGAAGAGGAACTTTTCTTAAAAGTGTTTGTGCGCCAAGTGGAGATAGCAAGCGAACTTTTTGATTTGGCACTGAGAGAAAACATATGAGTAAGAGTTATCTAAGGCCCCGACGCAAACAGCTCCTTAGTGATGAGATGCAGCTTGTACTGCTTTTTTTTACCATCTCCATTGCGATGCTTTTTTTGACGTATGGATTTTTAAAGCTCAAAACATACACCTTTCATGAGAGTATTACAAGAATAGAAGCAAAAAAAGTGGAGATGCAAGACTCAATTGAGAAGATGCAACACCAGATTCAAATCGTGGAGCAAGAGAGCGATAGAGCAGAGAAAGTCATGACTGAAAACAGTGTGTTAAAAGAGAGTATTCGCAATCTTTTTGATCTTGTACCTGATCGTATTACGCTGCATCAAGTGGAGCTTGACAAAAATTCCCTTGTGTTAAAAGGCACAACACCGAGTAAAGATGTCTATGAGTTTTTACTCCAAGCACCGTTGCGCTCGATCTTTAACAATACCTACACAAGTTTTTATCAAGCAGAAAATGGCTGGTTGAATTTTGTCTCAACCAATACCATAGATGATGAAGAAGTGCTCAAATGAAATCCATGAAAATGTCTCGTCAAACTGCTTATCTGTTATTGATTACAATTTTTTTACTTATTTTTGTTTTGCTTTTTGCATTTTTTGTTTTGATTCCCTCAGGCCAACAGTACAGAGAAGCGCGCAGTGTGGCAAATAAGCATACCGCGGAGCTGAGTCAATATGAAGAGCTCAACGACGCAACGCTCAAACAACTCACATCGTTGCAATCAAAGCATAAAGATGTAATTGCGGCGTTTGAAAATAGTTTTAATAAGAGAAAATTTATAGCTGAAAATAGAAAATATTTTCAAAATCTTACACTCACAAAAATAGCAAAAGTAAATAGAATCTCGCCTTTTGATTTGTATGAAGTCAATGCCACTTCCAAGATTGACTCTCCTGTAGTATTTTATGACTTTTTAGATAGTCTCAACAAAGGAAAATGGGTTATTGGCGTTAATTTTCCTATCCATTTTCAAAAAGAGGGAGAGCTTATTGTTTCCTCTTTTACAATGCGTGTTTACAATCTTCACGAAGAAGAGAGTGAAGCCAAGGCAGTAAAACACGCCACAACGCCACAAAACTCACATACTTCAGAACATGGACAAACAGAGCATAAAGAAGAGGTGCAAGCTACGCATCATGAGTAAAAATCTCTAGTAGTTCTTGGTGTAAAAAAAGATAGGGGCGTAGTTTTTGCGGGATATGTAAAACTCTGCAACGCTCCTTAAATGGTTTGTCCATACTTACATGTAAGCAATATGGGGCAATACATATCTGCTTTTGCGTTTTTGCAACGACATATTTTCTAGCAATGACACTTTGCTTTTGTTGCGCTATTTCACTACGAACTTTTGCGCTCATGAGAATGCCCAAAGATTTTAATATCTTATCGATATGATAGAGATCGCCTTGCGGATTTGCTGTTTTTTCAAAGATAAAAAGATCGTGTACATGTAAGGGTTTAATCTTGTCAATGAGCACTTGGCGCTCTGTATCCATATACTCAAAACTTCTTTTAATTCCCTCACTATATTTTTCTAAAAGAGGAGTTACATGTAAGTGCCGAAACCCATTTCTTTTGATTGTTAAATCTTTATTTGTCTCATCTTCAAACCAGTGTATATTATGGGTTTTGAGGTAATCGATGAGCTCAGATTTGCTTACATGTAAGAGTGGACGAAGTAGGGTGTAATGCTCTTTTTGGGTTATTTTTTCAAGGGAGTTTTGTTGCACACATCCTGCCCCTTTACACATTTGCATAAAAAACCATTCAAGTCTATCGCCTAAATGGTGTGCCGTTAAAAGAGTTTCATATTTGCATGTAAGGGTAAGCGCTTCAAAAAAATCATATCTGGCCTTTCTTGCATTTGCCTCAAAGTTGGAGCTGATTGTATCGGCTTTGAAAAGATGGCACTCTTTGTTGAAGCGGCGCGCTAGCTCTTGGGCGTAGGCCACTTCCTCTTTGCTTTGTTCTCGAATGGCATAATCAACAATGGCAATATCAAAAGGGATGTTATGCTCTAAAAGAAGAAAAAAAAGTGCGGTAGAATCCGCTCCGCCAGAGAAGGCGAGGAGGTTTTTGGAATTTTCTAAAAGAGCCGTGTCTTGGGGTTTAAGCATTGTTCACAGTGCATAAAAGTTTTGTGCCAGCAAGTGCGCTGATGGTAGCTTCGTAAATCTTACCAAACTCCAAAGGAGCATCGACTGCTCTGTCATTGACAAAAAGTTCTCCATCAATATCTGGAGCCCAAAGCAGTTCTTTTGCACTTAAGATATACTCGCTCTCTTCACTTTCACCATCAATCACGATAGAAACTGTTTTGCCCACTTCTTTTTCTAAGCTTTTTACTTCACATGTAGAAGCGATTTTTCCAAGGATTTTGGCACGTTTTTGGATTGTTTTTTTATCGATTTTATCACTCATATCATAGGCTGGAGTGGTTGCTTCATCCGAGTAACTAAACACATTGATACGGTCAAATCCAAAGGAAGCCGCAAAGTCACACATCTCATCAAACATCGCTGGAGTCTCATTTGGATGCCCTACGATAAAGCTCGTACGTATAAAAGAGTTTGGAAGACAGCGCATAGCATCAAGGAGCTCGATGGTTTTTTCTTTGCCAAATCCGCGTTTCATCATACGCAGCATCTCATCATTGATGTGCTGGATTGGCATATCAAAGTAGTTGTGAAAGATTTTGGATTTTCCGATATTTTGGATCAGTTTGAGTGAAGTCGTTGATGGGTAAAGATAGAGAATTCTCGCACTTTTCACGCCCTCGATAAGCTCGATACGGCTAATGAGGAGCGAAAGGCCATCGAGTGTTTTTTTATCTCTTAAGTAAGAAGAACTATCTTGCGAAACAAAGCTAAAATCGTAATACCCTTTTTTCACCAAACCCTCAACTTCGCGTGCGACTGAGTCGAGTGAACGGGAGTTGAGTTTGCCCTTAAAAGAGGGAATCGCACAAAAACTACAGGTCTGGTTACAACCCTCGGAGAGTTTGATGTACGCGTGATAGGTCGAACCTGTGACAACACGCTCTGCGCCATCGATGAGATAGACCTCTTCGCTAAACTGTGATTTTTTGCTAGCGAGCAGTTCATCGATGCGCTCATAATCGCCAACACCCGTAAAAAGATCTACTTCAGGCATCTCAGCGGCGAGTTCTTCTTTATAGCGTTCGCTTAAACAGCCCGCCATTACCAAAAGCGAATCCTCTTTTCTTGCATTGTGCAAGTTTAAAACAGTGTTAATCGACTCCTCTTTTGCCGCATCGATAAATCCACAAGTATTGACGATGATGACATCCGCATCGCTTTGGTCTTGTGTGAGGGTATAGTTTTGAAGTCGTCCCATCATCACTTCGGTATCGACAAGGTTTTTTGTACATCCCAAAGAGACGATGTGTAGTTTTTTGCTCATATTTTTTCGCTTTTTTAAGGATTTATTAGACTTCTTGCAAAACTAAAAACACGTTCACTAAGGCTTCGCTACCACTGCAGAATCGTTCACTTAGTTTTGAGTTTTGCAAGAAGTCTATTATGGAATAATTGGACGAAATTATATCCAACTTCAGCGATACCAAATGCAATCATAAAAATTATTGTCATATTTTTTTGGAAGTAAACGATTATGCTCTATAATTGCGCCATGAAAACAATCATCATATTTTTAGCATTTATGCCACTTTTTTATATCTCGTTGCGCTATTCCTTCTCTTTTGGATGGCAGTGGCTACTCGTTTTATCGCAGTTTTTAGAGACTCACTTTGCTTTTAAAATCGGTGGATTTCCTGCTGATTTTTGGAAATTTGTCCAGCATGTAAGCGCAAATACGGCTTTAAATCTGTTTATTGCTACCCTTGCAATCAAGCCGCTGTACAAGTTACTAACAATCAATTTTCTGCGTTATAGAAAGATGCTTGGCTTGTTTGGATTTTTTTATCTGCTCTTACATGTAAGCATTTTTGTTGGAGTAAAAAACCATTTTGAACTAAGCGCACTCGTAGCCACAATGCAAGAACACCTCTTTTTGTGGTTTGGATTTGCGGCATTTTTGATATTTTTGATGATGGCATTGACTTCGATTCCATTTTTATACAAGCGTTTTGCATCATGGCATAAGCTTTTTTACTTTGCGATGGTGCTTGTGATGATGCACTTTTTACTCTCGCAAAAAGAGATTGAGAGCGGTGTGCTTATTTATGTAGCTCTTATCTCTTCACTCTTATCTCTTCGACTTTTAAAGCGCTAAAATGTTTGATGTATTGATTCTCGGAGCTGGTGCAAGCGGGCTTATGTGTGCCTCTGTACTCTCACCATGCAAGCATTTAAAAGTAGGTATTATTGATGCAAATAGTTCTGTGGGTGCGAAAATAAAAATATCTGGTGGCGGAAAATGCAATATCACAAACACACAAGTGAGCGAAAAAAACTACCTTGGCGACGAGCATTTTGTCGCTTCTGTGCTCAAGCGTTTTAGCAAAGAGGATCTTTTAGCGTTTTTGAATGGCAATGGTCTTATGCCTGTTTTGCGAAAAAATCGTTACTATTTTTGTGAAAAAAGCAGTGATGAAATCATCTCTATTTTTAGGCGTTTGACAAAAGACACCGAGTATTTTCTTGGCGAAAATCTTGTACATGTAAGCAGAAATTCGGATGGATTTATCGTACAAACTTCACGAGCCCAGTATGAAACAAAAAAGCTTGTCGTTGCAACGGGCGGAGTCAGCTACAAAACTTTAAATGCAAGTGATATTGGCATTGAGATCGCAAAGCAATTTGGACATGAAATCACAGATTTTACTCCCGCACTTGTGGGTTTGACTTTACAAAAAGAGCAGTTTTGGATGAAAGAGCTCAGCGGCATCAGTGCTGAGGTTGCCATAGAAGTGGAGGGTAAAAAACTTCAAGAGGAGATGCTGTTTGCGCATCGTGGCATTAGCGGGCCAGCGGTTTTGAGCGCTTCACTCTATTGGAAAAAGGGGAGTATGGCACTCAACTTTTTGCCAAATCAGGAGTTACCTGCGCTTTTAAAAAACTCCAAAAAAAATATCTCTTCAGCACTCAACCTTTCCAAACGCCTCTGCAAAGCTTTGTTGGAAACCTTACATGTAGAGGATAAACCCTGCAATAAACTCACAAAAGAGGAGTTACAAAAACTCCAAATGATTCAAAACTATCCCTTTGCTCCTGCTGGAAATTTTGGTTTTACCAAAGCAGAAGTGAGCCGCGGCGGTGTGAAAACTGCGGGCTTGCATAGTGCGTCTTTGATGAGTAAAAAGGTCCCAAATCTCTACTTTATAGGTGAAGTGGTTGATGTCACGGGAGAACTTGGCGGGTACAATTTTCAGTGGGCATTTAGCAGTGGAGTTGTCTGCGCACGCCATATCTGCTCAGGAGATGGCGGATGAATAGCGTATGATTTAGCTCTTTACTTTTAATTTAGGTATTGTGAGTGTATAATTTCAGACCCAAAATGTTTGTATAAACATAACCATTAAAAGAAGGCAAAATATGATCGATTCTACCCATTTAGAACAACTTGGACTCAACAATATCAATAAAATATATCATAATCTCGGTTTTGATGCATTGATTGAACACGAACTTGCAAACGGTGAATGTAGCATGACGCAAAGTGGAGCAACAACTGTAGATACAGGTGTTTTTACGGGTCGTAGTCCTAAAGATAAATATTTTGTCAATCAAGAACCATCAAACAAATATATTGCATGGGGCGATGTCAATCAAAAGATTGATAAAGCGATTTTTGATGAACTTTTTGAACTCTCAAAAACACAACTCTCAGGCAAAGACCTTTATGTTACGGATGTTTTTACGGGTGCAAGTGCTGCGAGTAAACGCTCTATCCGTTTTATCACAGAGATTGCTTGGCAGTCTCATTTTGTAACCAATATGTTTATCCGTCCCACACAAGAGGAGCTTCAAAATTTCAAATCAGATTTTACAGTTTTTAATGCTTGTAAAGCTGTGAATGAAAAATGGGAAGAGCATGGCCTGAATTCTGAAGTGTTCGTGCTTTTTGATATTGAAAATAATATGGCGATTATCGGTGGCACTTGGTATGGCGGAGAGCTTAAAAAAGGGATCTTCTCTATGATGAACTACTGGTTGCCACTAGAGGGAAAACTTTCTATGCACTGTTCTGCAAATATCGGACAAGATGGAGACACAGCACTCTTTTTTGGTTTAAGCGGAACTGGTAAAACTACACTTTCAACAGATCCAAAACGCCGTTTGATTGGTGATGATGAGCATGGTTGGGATGATGATGGTGTTTTTAACTTTGAGGGCGGTTGTTATGCAAAAGTAATCAACCTTGACCCATCAAGCGAACCTGAAATTTATGCGGCTATCAAAAGAGGTGCTCTTTTAGAAAATGTTGTTGTAGATTGTGAAGGCGCTATAGATTACGCAAGTTGCATGAAAACAGAAAATACACGTGTTTCTTATCCGATTGAGCATATTGCCAACCATGAACCATCTTTAATGGGTGGGCATGCACAAAATATTATTTTCCTAACAGCAGATGCTTTTGGTGTGCTTCCTCCTGTGAGTAAACTTTCAAAAGAGCAAGCGATGTACTACTTCTTGAGCGGTTATACCGCAAAAGTGGCAGGAACAGAACGCGGAATCACAGAGCCAGTGGCGACATTTAGTGCGTGTTTTGGTGAAGCGTTTTTACCACTGCATCCAACTGTATATGCAAAACTTCTTGGCGAAAAGATTGATACACATGGCGTGCATGTCTATCTTGTAAACACTGGTTGGAGTGGAGGCGGGTATGGCGTTGGAAAACGTATGAGCATTAAAGATACTCGCGCATGTATTAACGCTATTTTAGATGGCAGTATCAACAACTGCACATTTGATACCACAGATATTTTTGGCTTACAAGTTCCAAAAGCACTTGGTGAAATCAATCCAAATGTTTTAAATCCTCGCAATGCTTGGGAAGATAAAGAGGCGTATGATGCAACAGTGAAGAAATTGGCATCAATGTTTATTACAAATTTTCACAAATATCAAACAGAAAATAGTGAATTTAACTACTCAGAAGCTGGTCCAAAACTTTAATATTTTCTTCTTACATGTAGGTAAAAACCTTACATGTAAGCAAAAGCCTTACATGTAAGCAAAA
>JAVHOA010000076.1:0-20021 GCA_036169815.1 Sulfurimonadaceae bacterium | reverse complement strand
CCTTACATGTAAGCAAAAGCCTTACATGTAAGCAAAAACTCTCTCTATAAATTTCCCTGTTGAGTAACTATTTGTTAAAAAACTATAACTCTGTTGCTCTTTTATAGGCCGCTTCAATCGCCTGCATACAGCCATATCTCACGCCATTTTCTTCCATTGCACTGTATCCAGCAGCCGTTGTTCCCCCAGGGCTCATCACAGCATCTTTTAAAAGTGCGGGGTGCGTTTCTTGGATAATCTCCCCAAAACCCAAAAATAATCCTCGCATTAAATGCATGGCATCATCACGCTTGAGTCCCTGTTTGACTGCTCCATCGGCGAGGGCTTCTGCAATAAGTGCAAGATAAGCGGGTCCGCTTCCTGCAAGTGCAGTGGCAATATCAAGCTCTTTTTGAGAAGAGACCCAAAGCGTTGCGCCGATGCTACTAAAAATTGCTGTGGCTTCTTCCATGCAAGCAGTTTCACCTGTGAGTGTCGTCATAGATTTACCAATATTTGCAGCAAGATTTGGCATGGCTCGGACATAGCTTTTTGCTTGGATATTGAGTTTTAATTTTTCTATGGAGGTTCCTGCTAAAATCGAATAAAGCGTTTTTGCTTCACCACAAATAAGTGTTTTCATAGCTGTGATATTTGCAGGTTTTACACATAAAAGTATTGTTTTATTTGTCGCAGTAAAATCTTTATAAACTGTTTTTATAATCGGCGTTTGCAGCTTCGATTCAAATGCTTCAAGCTTTTGCATATCGCGTCCGACTACTTCTATATCGTAGTGGGTAACTAATCCAGATGCTAGGGCAAACGCCATATTTCCATTGCCTATAAGAGTGATTTTTTCTTTCATCTTTTAATCTTTATGGAGAAAATTTGAAAGTTTTTCAGAAACTCCATACACAGAGTTATCTGCTAAGATAAGTTGCAACATAGTGTTGTTGTCTGTGTTAAATAGGAGTGGACCAACAAAGTTTACATGCGAATCCTCAAGTGGAGAAGCAACGATAAGCATTGTGTAAACAAGAAAATTTGTTGCATCATTCATCTCTAAAAGTTCTTGAATGGAAGATGGAATGTCAAAATTATATTCACGAAGTACAAAAGGGTTTATCAGGGTAAAAGATGGCTCATTTGCATCCAAAACTTGTAGTCTTGCAAAGACGTCATCAATCTTTTTTAACTCCATTTTAGTGATGTTTTCAAAACCTAGCAATGGACTTTTTAACTCAAATATCATCAGGGAACCTCTTTAAATGAACATTGGCATTATTGTAGCACATTTGATTTAATTTAGATGTCCTCTTTACAAGCCACTTAAGAAGTGTAACAATTATTTTCGATAAAATAACGCTCCAATACAAAAGGATAAGCATTGAAAATAGCCAAAATATTACTTCCAATAGTTTTGATTTTCATCCTCTTTAGCGGATGCGCAAAAGAGGATGATGAGTTTAACAAACCAGCGATGTACTGGTACTCTAAGCTCATAGAGAGTGTTTCTATCGGCAATCTTGACAAGGCAGATAGCTACTATAGTTCATTGCAAGGCGAACATATTGGCTCTCCATTGCTTCGAGAAGCTACCCTTATTTTAGCTGTTGCCCACATGCAAAATGATGAGTATATTTTAGCGGATCATTTTTTGGATGAGTATATAAAAAGATATGCAAATCCAAATGAAAAAGAGTATTCTGAATATATGTCTGTCAAAGCAAAATATTTAGCGCTCCCGCATCCTCGTCGAGACCAAGCAGCCATCGATGAAGCGATTGGTTTTGCTAAAGCCTTTGAGGTAAAATATCCAAACTCTATTTATTATCCGATGGTGGATACGATGCTTACAAAACAGTTTATGGCAAGAACTGCACTCAATGAGAGTATCGCCTTGCTTTATGAGAGAATAGACAAGCCAAAGAGTGCAAACTATTATAGAGAGCTTCAAAAAGAATCATGGATTAAATGGAATGAAGTTGATCATGAAAATACGCCATGGTATAGAGAATGGTTTGAGGGCGATGGCACGTCTGGTTGGTATGCATTTATGATACCAAAAACACAAAGCGTTGTGTCAAGAAATAGTATAAAATCTGATGAAAATAGTACGATGGAGAAAAAAGATAATGCAGTTAAGTAACTTTAGTGAATTTCCAACGACGCTTCCTATTATTGCTGAGGACGGGATATTTTTATATCCATTTATGATTTCGCCACTTTTTTTAAGTGATGAGAAAAATATAGCCGCAGCCAATAAAGCTATGGATGAAAATACCCTTGTTATGGTATGTTCGACCATTCCAGAACATGAGGGCAAACGAGATTTTGACTCACTTTATAGAGTTGGGGTGATTGGTTCTATTATGCGAAAAGTAGCACTTCCAGATGGAAGAGTGAAAGTGCTTTTTCAAGGGCTGGCTCGTGGCGAGTTACTCTTACATGTAAGCGATTCTCCGCTTTTAGCAAGTGTCAATGTGTTGCAATCGAGTGTGGCAAATGAGCTCAGAATGGATGCAGTTTTAGAAGTTGTAAGAGAAAAAGTGCGTGCACTTTCACAAGTAAGTAACTATTTTCCTCCCGATTTATTGCGCACCATCGAAGACAATCATGAATACAATCGTATTGTTGATCTCATTTGCAGCAGTATTAAGCTCAAAAAAGAGCAGGCGTACAAACTGTTTTCAGAGACAAATGTCGAAAGCAGATTTTTAATTCTCATTGATTATCTTATCGAGGAGATTGAAGCAAATAAGCTTCAAAAAGAGATACGCAGTAAAGTACACAGCAAAATAGAGAAAGTTAATAAAGAGTATTTTCTCAAAGAACAGCTCAAACAAATACAGCGAGAACTTGGCGTAGATTCTCAGCGTGAAGAGGAAATCGAAGAGTATCGTAAAAAGCTAGCAGCCAAAAAAGAGAAGATGGGTGAAGATGCTTATAAAGAGATTCATAAGCAAATCGAGCGTTATGCGCGAATGCACCCAGATTCTGCAGATGCTGGAATGATTCAAACTTATTTGGAGTGGACGCTTGACTTGCCATTTGGCGATTTGGCAAAGAAAGCTTTGAAAATAGAGAATGTAGAAAAGCAACTCGATGAGGACCATTTTTCACTCAAAAAACCAAAAGAGCGCATCGTTGAGTATTTTGCGGTACGAGAACTTTTAGAGCTTCGTGGCAAAAAAGAGGAGAAAAGTGCTGGCGCAATTTTATGTTTTAATGGACCTCCAGGGGTTGGAAAAACTTCTTTGGCGAACTCTATTGCAAAAGCTTTACAACGTCCATTGGTTCGCATCGCTTTGGGTGGACTTGAGGATGTGAATGAACTTCGAGGGCATAGAAGAACCTATATTGGTGCGATGCCAGGGCGTATTGTTCAAGGGCTAATTGATGCGAAAAAGATGAATCCTGTGATTGTGCTCGATGAGATTGATAAAGTCGCACGCTCGCATCGAGGCGATCCAACGGCGGTACTTTTAGAGATTCTCGATTCTGAACAAAATAAAGAGTTTAGAGATTATTATCTCAATTTCAATATTGATCTTAGAGATGCCATCTTTATAGCAACTGCAAATGATGTAGGCAGTATTCCAGCGCCACTTCGCGATAGAATGGAGTTTATCACAGTAAGCAGCTATACACCCCAAGAGAAGTTTGAAATTGCCAAACGCTATTTATTGCCTCAAGAGATTAAAAAACATGGGCTAAAAAATGCAGAACTTTCTGTTTCAAAACCAGCATTGCAAGAGATTATCAATCTTTACACTCGTGAAGCAGGTGTAAGAAATCTACGCCGTCGTATTGCTGATTTGACACGAAAAGCCGCAAAGATGTTGCTACAAAATAGTGAGCTCAATAGAGTCTCTATCTCTGTGAAAAATCTCAAGGATTTTTTTGATAAAACTGTTTTTGAGATTGAAAAAACAGATAAAATTCCTGTTATCGGGATTGTCAATGGGCTCGCATGGACGAGTGTTGGCGGGGATGTTTTAAAGATAGAAACGATTCGTATTAAAGGTAAAGGAAATTTACAAATCACGGGAAGCTTGGGTGATGTCATGAAAGAATCCGCACGTATTGCCATGAGTGTAGTAAAAACCCTTATTGATGAACGTAAACTTGAGATAAGTGTGCAAAACATTCCTCTTACTTTTGAAGAGCAAGAAAAAAATCTTATTGTTGATGCAAGTGAAGTGTATAAAAGATATGACTTGCACCTTCATGTTCCCGATGGTGCAACTCCAAAAGATGGTCCAAGTGCAGGCATAGCGATGACGACGGTAATGGCTTCGATACTGAGCTCGAAAAAAGTACGTTCTGATTTGGCTATGACTGGAGAGGTTTCGCTTCGTGGTGATGTTTTACCAATTGGTGGCTTAAAAGAGAAGTTGATCGCAGCACATAAAGCTGGAATGATTATGGCAGTTATTCCGCAAAAAAATTATGAGAGAGATCTTGTGGACATTCCAAAAGAGGTTCAAGATGATATTACAATTATCGGAGTCAAAAGAATCGAAGAAGTGCTCAAACTAGCGCTTATTTAATAGCCTTTTGGCTATTAAATAGCGAGTTTACTAATCTGATCTTTAAGATCATGCGCACGTACAGGCTTCATTAAAAACCCATTTGCTCCACTCTCTAAAGCTTCACTTTTTTTTGTTTCATCAGTTGTGAGCATAATGACTGGTATCTGTCTGAGACTTTCATCTGCACGTACTACTTTGAGCATCTCTAGTCCGCCCATAACAGGCATTATAATATCAAGTAAAATAATATCAATATCGCTGATAGATTTTAAGATACCAATCGCATCTGCACCATTTCTTGCTTCTAACACCTCTGAGACATTTTCATGTTTTGTAAGCATTGACTTGAGCAGTTTTAAGTTGATCATATCATCATCAACAGCTAAAATTTTCAATTTTTTATCTGACATTTTCTAATCCTTGGCTAAACAAATTTTTCAAACACTAAACGTAACAAATCTTTATTGACAATATTTTTGATGATTTCATGAACATATGTCCTATCACTTGCATCAATCTTGCTTGCTGGATCAATCATCATAACAAGAGAGAGTTTTGTGTCAAGATCTTTTGTATTTTTTGAAAGAGTTTCTAAGTCTAATCCTGTAAGCTCTTTATCAAAAAGTGCAATTTTGTATCTGTTTTGTGCTAGTTTTTCTTCCATTTCACTTACATTTTCAGCCGTTTCATAACTGTATTTGAGCTCATCTAAAACACGTGCAAAAAGTTTTGTTTCAATTTTATTTTTCTTTGTCAATAAAATATCGGCTTTGTGCTCTTTATTAACGGGTTCTGATTTTTCTTCGTTATGGACTACTACCGCTTCTTCTTCTACTAGAGATATTATGTCCTCTTCTTGAATCAACGCAGGCTCTTCTTCGACAGCGGGGACTAGATTCTGGGTGGCCGTAATATCACTATTTTGAATTTCACTCCTTTGCGTTTCTGCAAGCATGGTAATCTCATTGGTATCGACGATACAATCACCTAAAAATTGATTTAAGAGCGATACAATCTCTGAACGCACCAAAGGTTTTGTTGTATATTCATCCAAGCCATGACTTAAAAATCTCTCTCTATCCCCTTTAAGGGCATTGGCAGTAAGAGCGATAATAGGCACGTGCACAAGACTGTAATCCTCTTCATAATCGAGTATCTCTTGGGTTGCTTCTACACCATCAAGAACTGGCATTTGAATATCCATAAACAAGATATCAAACTTGCCACTTTTACGTTTTTGAAATGCTTCAAGACCATTATTTGCCAATGTAACTGTAAGTCCTAAATCTTCTAAAGTTCTTTTAATCAGTTTTTGATTGATTACGTTGTCTTCAGCAACAAGCGCATGTGCCGCAAATTTAGAGTTTTTTTCATCAAACTGTTTTTTCAGATGTTTTTTACTTTTTTGCTCGTTAAAAGATGATGCATCATAGTTTTCTAGAACCGATTTGAGTTTAGTTGTGTTAAGTGGTTCATAAAGCGTTTTAAATATATTGAGTCCAAGCGTTTCTATCTTTTTCATATAGTATGATTTTGTAATTAAAATCATGGTTTCTGGTGATTTACTAAAGCTTGATAAATCATCTTCGTTTGTAAAGTCATAATCAACAAATAGGATGTCACAGTTTATCTGTTGTTCAAGATCATGAAGTTCTTGGTGATCTTTAAAAGATTTATATTTTACACCATAATAATCAAGATATTCTCGCAAATAGCGTGACTGAGATTTCTCTTTGAGTGCTGAATCAAGGATAAGCGCATTTATATTTGAAAACGTTCCTTTGATACTATCGTTGAGTGTTTCAATCTCTTCAAACTCAAGTGTAAAGAAGAAAGTTGTTCCATGTCCAACTTCACTCTCTAAATCAAGCGTGCCACCCATAAGTTCGACAAATCTACTTGAAATAGTAAGCCCTAAGCCAGTTCCACCATATTTACGAGTAATAGAGGTATCTGCTTGACTAAATGCTTCAAAAATGCGAGATTTTTGCTCACTTGTAACTCCGATTCCACTATCTTGAACCTCAAATTTTATTTTTATTTTTCCTGTATCCTCAGATGGTAAACGGCGAATATTGACGTTGATTGCTCCACCACTATTGGTAAATTTAACTGCATTGGAAAGAAGGTTGATAACAACCTCTTTAATCTTAGTCGGATCTCCTTTAATAGGACGCTCAAAGCTAGGATCGATAAAACAACCAAGATCAATATGTTTCTCTGATGCACGTACTGAATAGACTTCGATAGCGCTTTCAAACTCAGCAATCGGGTTAAATACAATCTCTTCAATATCGAGTTTATTACTTTCAATTTTAGAGAGGTCAAGAATATTATTGATAATTTCAAGAAGGTTTTCAGATGATTTTTCAATAATCTCAATAAACTCTCTTTGTTCTTCAGAAAGATCAGTATCTTTTAAAAGCTCTGTAAAACCGACGATTCCATTGAGTGGTGTACGAATTTCATGTGACATATTGGCAAGGAACATAGATTTTGCTTCACTTGCTTCCATTGCATACTCTTTATCACGTCGCGTTTGCTCAATAATATTTTCAAGCAACTGATATGCTTGTGCTGTTCCAGAAGCTGTATCAAGGTTGATATTTCTGTTTTCATCTCCCTCTCCCGTATCTTTTGCAACACGTTTTAAGACTGATTCGAGATTTTTAATATTTTTTGCTATGTCGTTAGAGAGTAAGTAGCCAAAAAGACCTACAACAATAGAAGCCACCCAAATAAAAATTGCAATAATGAGAATCTCAATCGCATTGGCTTGAACAACCTTCGCTCTGCTGTCCATCTCTGTAATGATGAGATTTTTTCCAGTTGTAATAACATTTTCTTTTTCTGAATGCATGGTAAACCAGATACCAGACTCTGTGTCATATTCACCGCTTTTCGCAACTTCTAGAATATTTGAACGCTCTTCTGTGATGTCATTGCTCAGTTCAGCACTATCATCACTTTTAAAAAGTGCATCAAGTTTTTTAGCAACATCTTGATTGACTTCTGCATAGTTTATGGCATCTGCTTTACCAATAAATGCCAGCCACTTATTGACTTGTTCGGTTTCAAGCGGGGTCGCAAGAGAGAGTGTATAGGAGATATAATCGCGCTCTGCAGCCGTTGATTCTTGTGCATGCACAAGAGCAAGATAAGCAGTCGCTAAAGAGGATATCTGTTCATCAACGTGAATAAGTGCAATATTCTCAATTTTTGCTAGGATGTTCTCTTGTGCCTTGCCATAAGTGGCATAAAAAATAGTATTGAAATCAACTTTTTGTGCATCGACTAAACTTCTAATTTTGCTAATATCTTGAAGAATAGATTTGATAACTAGCGTATTTTGGCACGCTTGACAATTCTCTATTCCTTTGGAATGCTCATGAAGATTTGAGAGTGCATCAATATTACTAAAATACTCTTGAGCGCTTTTATTAACCAAGTCACGCTGTGCTTTGAGTGAATTTTGAGTTGTTTTAGAACTGTTTCCTAAATACATAATTGTCATACCACGTTCGCGTGATATATTGTCAAGCAGTTTTGTCAGATACTTGTTTTCTTGCAATTTTGCTTGTAACTGTGTAGCACCTTTGTAGCTGTCATAAGCATTGTAAACGTAATATGAAGCTAATGAGAAAAGAATAATAATTGGAAATAAACTTATTAATCTGAGTCTGTTTTTAAGTCCTATTTGCATAATCCTACGTCCTTATAATTGATTTATATAGTTTTGTAAATGAGCAAGAAGCGCTTTTGACTCTTGCATGCTGTTTTCTTGTAAAAGATTTTCTAAAATTGCTGAGACCTTCATAATACGAAGATTATCGGCCGTGCCTTTAATATTCATAGCTATGTCAGAAAGAGCGACTTTGTCATCCATCTCTACCGCTTTTTGTAGATGTTCCATCAGTGACTGAGCTTGTTCTTTAAAATCACCCAAAAGTTCCTCAATGAGATCTTCGGGGAGACCAAGTTCATTCACAGCCGCAGATTTGCTGTACTCTAGAGGATCAATAAGAATCTCTTGACGCTCTTCAAGCATTTCTGGAATCGTATCAAACTCTTTTTTCTCTTTTATTGATGCGGTAGGTTTGGCTTCTATTTGTGGTTCATCCTCATCAAACTTTAAGGTGAAATCATAGATGTCATCATCTTCTTTGAGTACTGCTATTGGAGCTTGAGGTGCTTTTGTTTCTTGGATACTCTCTTGTGGAACCTCTTTACCCTCAAGCTTAGCGATTATTTTATAGAAATGATCTAAAGTCGCTTTAATCTCATCGAGATTTGAGGAGCTATTGATAATGCTAAGCACTTCAAAAGCATCTTCTATCCTTAAATTTGCAGCAACGCCTTTGAGTTTGTGTGATAATAATTTTACTTCGCTGAGCTCATTATTTGCGAAATGGTTGTAAAGTTCATCTTTGAACTCATAGGATTGTTGAATAAAGTCACCTATAAACTCCTCTATCAAATCAACAGGCAAACCTAATTCATCGGAAGCAACTTTAGGATTAAAAATATAATCTTTGCTCACATGGAGGTTGTTTATATATTCACTATCAGAAGGTACTGTATAATCTCCAAGCATAGGTTTTGTTTTTAGTGGCTGTGGCGTTTGTGCTTTTGGTTCCTCTAGTACAATCGCTGGAGACTCTTCTATAACGCTGTCAAAGTCGTACTGAGCAGTTAGATCAAAATTTTCTCCAAGCTCTTGGGTTGGAGTATAAACATCTTCTATCTCTAAAGGAGCATTAAAGTCAAAGTCGTAAGGATCTTTTATGATATTTTCTTTTGGCGTTTCAAAAAGATCAGGCTCACTAAGTACGATGGCTTTTTCATTTTCAAGATTAGGAAGATACTCTTCTTTAGGGTTTGGGGTGAGTTTTGAAACTGGCGCTTTTGGAGGTTCAACTTTGCTTTGTTCAATCTCTTTTCCATCAAGAGCTTTTAGTTTTGTGATATTGATGGCATACGCAACTTGAGTCGGAGCATCCGTGAGATAAAAAGTTTCTATTTCGAGAGAAGCGCTAAATTCTCTATTTTTAGCACTAATAATAACTTTAGCTTCACCTAAATTTGAATTGAGAATATAATAAATCCAGTTAAAGTTTTTAAAATTATGAATATATGTTGGTCTATTGACAAAGAGATCCGCAAAATCTTTACATGTATTTTGCAACTCTGCTAAATTTGCAAATCCGATACTTTTGAGATCTTTCTGGTCAATTCCTACAAACTCTTGATTGTGGTTGTAAATAATCATACAAACCCCTTATTTTTCATTTTCTAACATTTTTTTATAGAGAGTTTCAGCTTCTACTATATTTTTACTACTCGCTGGTTTACGAGCAGCAATATAACCCGTAATGGTTCCATTTGGATTTAGTATAGGAGAAATTTCAGTTTCAACCCAATAATATAAACCATCCTTGCGAAGGTTTTTTACAAAACCATGCCAAGCATGTCCAGCTTGAAGCTCTTTCCACATTTGTGCAAATGCAGCTTTGGGCATATCCGGATGCCTTACAATATTGTGTGGCTTTCCAATTAATTCATCCTTATCATACCCAGAAATCTCACAAAATTTTCTGTTTGCAAATGTAATGACACCCTGTGTGTCTGTTTCACTTACAATCGCTCTTCCTTCAAAATGGTACTCTTCATCTATTACATCAGGCTTGTGCATAAAACAACCTTAATATCTAAGTTGTGGGTAATATAGCATATTCTCTGCTAAAAAATACTTATTTATAACTCTCTTTGATTTTTTTTGCATCCTTTAGGGTCAATAAAGTTGCAATTTCAGCTTCACTGCTTTTTTTGATTGCTTCAAAGGTCCCAAAATAGTTGAGGAGCTTTATGATTTTTGCTTGCGAGATGCCTTGAAGTGATAATAATTGGCTCTCTTGATCACGCTTGAGTTTTGTTTTTTTATGAAAAGTGATGGCAAGTCTGTGTGCTTCATCGCGCAATTTTTGTACAAACTGGAGTCTTTTATCACTGGTTTGAAGATGAAAACTTTGCTCTTTTGTATGCACAATATCTTTAGCTTCTCCTTTGGCTCTATGACTTTTTGCGTCGATTTTTTCTTTTGAGATGGCGATAACATCTAAAAAAACAGCATTGGAGTCTAAAAGCTCAATGGCAAGCTTGAGCAGCGTCGCGCCACCATCTAAAATCCAAAGATCAGGCGGAGTGTTCTTCTCAAAGCTTTCAATCCTTCTTGTGAGCATCTCTTTCATTTGTGAGTATTCATCCCGTGCATCTAAGTGGTAGTGGCGGGTCGATTTTTTGTCAAACGTTCCGTTTTCATACACGGCCATTGCGCCCACTGTTGCTTCTCCAGCCAGATGAGAATTGTCAAAAATTTCAATGCGCAGCGGAACTCTTTGGAGTCCATAAAGCGCTTGCACAGCAACTGCAATGGCATCAGTCGTCTCGTTTTTGCTCTTGTTGAGGAGTTCTGCAGCATTGAGAAGTGCAAGATCGATAAGCCGTTTTTTATCGCCTCTTTGAGGCACATCGAGTTGCACTTTTTTGCCAAAAAGTGAGGAGAGATACTCTTGTAAAAGCGCTTGAGATTCAAAACTCTCAGCAATCAAAACAGGCGCAATAATAGGCGGAGCCTCTTTTCCATAGTATTCTAAAATCACTCGATAGTAGAGTTCATCGTGATCAAACCCTTCGTTGAGGGTTATAAAGTCGTGCGAGGAGGAGATAATTTTGCCATTTCTCATAAAAATTCTCACAACAACGGCGCGCTCTTGGTTGTGAGCGATGGCAAAAATATCATAGTTTTCATTGCTTGCCAAATCGATTTGTGAGGAGATTTGGGATTTTTCTATCTTTTGAATCCTATCTTTGAGTATATTAGCTTCTTCAAAACGGAGGGCATCTGCATAAAAAAACATCTTTGCTTTGAGCTGTTTTAAAAGCTCTTTTTTATTTTCAACAAAATGGATTGCTTTTTCTATCTCTTGCATGTAAAGGTGCTCGCTTACCACAAATTCACAAGGTGCCAAACATTTTTTAAGTTGGTAATACAAGCAGGCTTTTTTCCCTTTTACACAACTCTTTTTTTGCACAAGCTGTGTGAGTTCATAGAGTGAATCAAGCAGTTCTCTGGCTCCAACGGAGTAGGGACCAAAATATTTGACGTTTTTGGAATTGACTACTTTTCTTGTAATCTCAAAACGGGGATATTTTTGTGTGTAATCGATATAAATATAGGGATAAGTTTTGTCATCCCGCAATAAAATATTGTACTTTGGTTTGAGTTGTTTGATGAGAGAGTTTTCCAAAATTAGTGCGTCATGCTCGGAGTTTACAACGATATAATGGATCGATGTGCTCTCTCGTAGCATCTTTAAAATTCTAGGGTTTAATGATGGATTTGGAGAAAGCGAGGGCGTAAAATGCCAATAGCTTTTGACGCGATTTTTGAGATTTTTGGCTTTGCCTACATATAAAATCTGCCCTTTTTCATTGAAATATTGGTAAACGCCTGGCGTTTGCGGGAGAGATTTAATTGTGCTTATCATGGAGAATCTTTCGTATCTCTTCGACAACAGTGTGCAGTTTTGGTTCCTCTATGGAGTTGATAAACTCTGCGTTTGCTCTCTCTTTATAGCGCTCATCAGTGCTGCAGCCATTGTGTAGAGTTTCTTCTTTTTGGGGTTTAAATGAGACGTAAGCTCTCATGTCGGTGATGGTGATTGCTTGGCAGTTTTTTGGAGGCATCTGTTTTAAAGGTGTTTTAATAGATTGTATTATAATATCAAACTCTTGTTTAGCCCAAGGGTGACTAAGGACGAAATTGAGAACACCATTTTTAAAGTATCCATAAAGGATCATATTTTGAAGGTGTGCTGGAAAAAGTTCTTGGATTTTTTGGATACAGCGAAACTGCGATAATTTTGAAAACTGGGGCTTACTTTGCAAAGAAGAAAGAATCTGATTGGCATTTTTCATGCCCTCATTATAACACTCCTCACATTAAATCTATTTGGTTGCGGATATAAAGCAGCGCCATATTCCCTTGGCGAGCAAGAGAGCAATCAAACGAAAGTAAAAAGCAAATGATAAAATATGATGTCATAATAATTGGTGCAGGAATAGCGGGATTATACGCTGCTATGAACTTGCCAAAAGAGAAAAAAGTGCTTATTATCAATAAGCGTGAGACTTTTAAATGCAACAGTTTTTATGCGCAAGGTGGCATTGCTTTAGCTGTCGATGCTGCAGATATTCCCTTACATGTAGAAGATACGCTCAGCGCTGGTGATGGGCTTTGCGATAAAGAGGCTGTAGGTGTCTTGAGCGAGAACTCGCGCATCGTCATTGATAATCTCATTGATATGGGATTTGAGTTTGATAAAGATAAAGATGGAAAACTGCTCTACACAAAAGAAGCAGCGCACTCAAGAGAACGAATTTTACATGCTGGCGGCGATGCAACAGGACGCTATGTGCATCTTTTCCTTTTAGAGCACAATCCCCATCCGATGCTTTGTGATTCGAGAGTGGTGGATCTGCTTATCAAAGAGAATGAATGCTATGGTGTCACCGTGCTTGATCATAGGGAGTTGAGAAATATTTATGCCGATACAGTCATCATTGCAAGTGGTGGCGTGGGTTCACTCTATGAGTTTCACACCAATGCGCCAACTATTAGTGGCGATATGCAAGGGCTTTGCGTCTTAAAAGGAATCCCTTTAGAGATGATGGAGATGATGCAGTTTCACCCAACTGTCTATGTCGGCAATGATGGTGCGCAAAAACTTCTTTTGACTGAAGCGCTCAGAGGCGAGGGTGCAACGGTTGAAGATAAAAATGGAAGAAGATTTTTGTTTGATTATGATCCTCGCGGGGAACTTGCATCGCGTGATATTGTGAGCAAAGCAATTTTTGATTATAAACAAAAAACAGGCTCTGAGGTCTATCTTTGTATGCAAAATTTTAGTTATGAGTATTTTGTAAAAAGATTTCCAAATATCTATAAAAGTATGAAAGATTTTGGTTACAACTTGCCTCAAGACAAGGTTCCGATTTCTCCGGCTTTTCACTATGCAATTGGTGGGATAAAAACGGATCTCCATGCAAGAGTTGCTGGGATAAAATCTTTATATGCGGTTGGAGAAGTGGCTTCAACGGGCGTGCATGGTGCAAATAGGCTTGCTTCAAACTCTCTGCTTGAAGGGCTTGTGTTTGCAAAGCGTGCTGTGGATGTTATCTTGCAAGACACAACAAAAAAAAAGCCTACATTTTTTGCTACATGTAAGGATGTTATGAGCTATAAAGAGGATAAAGAGAAAAAAAATCTGCTCCGCCGCATCATGTGGGATAAGGTTTCAATCGTGCGTACAAAAGCGGGACTCACATCTGCGCATGAGCAGATTAATGCCCTCTTAGATCAAAAAATTGGAAGACTCTTGAAGTTTCGTTTATTGACGGCAAAAGAGATTATAACAGCTGCACTTAAAAGAGAAAAATCGATCGGTGTACATACGATAGAAGAAGAGTAGGAGCCCTCATGAATGGAGTCGATTTAACAACCACATGGGTAGGGATACTCAGTTTTACGGTTTTTTTGGTAGCCTACTATTTTGTAGCAGCAGAGGAAAAATACAAACTCAATAAAGCTAAGCCCGCACTTTTCGCGGGTACTTTTATGTTTATGCTTATAGGCCTTTATTATGCACTTAACGGGCTTGATCCAGATTCCTTGCATACAGAACTGGAGAAGATGATTTTAGAGATTTCTGAAATATTTTTCTTTCTTTTTGTTGCGATGACTTTTATAGAAACGCTCATTGAACGGGGTGTTTTTGAGCTTATGAAGTTTAAGCTCATCTCAAAAGGGTATAGCTATAAAAAGATTTTTTGGCTTACGGGGGCCTTGGCATTTTTTATCTCCCCAGTTGCCGACAACCTTACAACCGCTTTGATTTTATCGACAGTTCTTTTTACTATTGATAGGGAAAATAAACCATTTTTAGTGCTTGGTGCTATCAATATCGTTGTTGCTGCAAACGCGGGAGGCGCATGGTCGCCCTTTGGTGATATTACGACGCTCATGGTATGGACGGCTGGCAAAGGTGAGTTTGTAGATTTTCTCTACTTGTTTCCAGCTTCTGTGAGCGGATGGCTTGTAACGGGCTACTTGCTAAGTCTCTCAGTTCCAAAAGGGCAACCACAATTTGATGCAAAAAGAGAGATGCAACCACGTCTGCGAAAAGGGGGAATGGTTGTTGTCTATCTTGGCGCGGCAACGATTCTCATTGCAGTTTTAGGACACCAATTTTTCCACTTTCCTGCGATGTGGGGGATGATGTTTGGTTTGGCAATTTTGGAGCTTTACTCATTTGAATTAAACCATAAATCCACCGATGGGTTTGATATTTTTGTCAATATGAAAAAAGTTGAGAATGATACCCTTCTCTTTTTCTTTGGTATTTTGGCGGCGGTTGGCGCACTCCATTTCTTGGGCTTTTTACACTATATTCACAATCTTTATGGAGCCATTGGAAGCACGGCTTCCAATATTGGCGTTGGATTTTTATCGGCGCTGATAGATAATGTTCCTGTGATGAGTGCAATTTTGAAATCTTCTCCAAATATGGGTCATGATCAGTGGATGCTTGTGACCATGACCGCTGGGATTGGCGGGAGTATTATAAGCTTTGGGAGTGCCGCAGGTGTTGGTGTGATGGGACGGATGGCGGGGATTTATACCTTTGCATCGCACATGCGCCATGCGTGGACAATTTTGGTGGGATATGGCACATCTGTTGCTATTTGGTATGTACAATTTGAGTTGATGGGGCTCTACTAAATGCTCAATTAATATAACTTATTGTATCCTTTCGTATAATTTGAAGAGGGTACATAACCACTTCATAAAAGCCATCAGGCACTTACAACTACTCCATTTAAAGGCATTTCTCATGAAAAATGTTAGTATGATCGTTTTAGATTTTGGCTCACAATATACGCAACTTATTGCTCGCCGTTTACGCGAAGAGAAAGTTTACTGTGAGATTCTTCCTTATTACACCAAAGCAGAAGCAATCAAAGCAAAAAATCCACAAGGTGTTATCTTGAGTGGAGGTCCCTCATCTGTTTACAATGAAAACGCTTACACTGTTGATCAAGATGTTTATGCGCTTGGGATTCCTGTGCTTGGAATCTGTTATGGGATGCAAAGAATCGCTGTGGATTTTGGTGGTTCTGTTGTTAGAAGTTCACACCATGAGTATGGAAAAGCGGAACTTACAATCTTAGAAAATGAGGGAAAAATTTCTCCACTTTTTGAAAACTGTGACACGGACCGCATCGTCTGGATGAGCCATAGCGATAAAGTGGACGTGCTTCCAGAAGGTTTTTCACCAATTGCAGTTTCTGCAAACTCTCCGTATGCTGCCATTGCAAATGAGGAGAAACGTGTTTATGCGATGCAGTTTCACCCAGAAGTGCAGCATTCAGAAGAGGGTTATTTGATGTTGCGTAACTTTGCTCGTAAGATATGTGGTATTCAAGAGAAATGGAAAATGGAACATTTTCTTAAAGAGCAGATTAAGATGATTCGTGAAAAAGTGGGCACAGGCAAAGTGCTTTGTGGCCTTAGCGGCGGGGTTGATAGCTCTGTTGTTGCTGCGATGCTTTACGAGGCAATCGGTGATCAACTGATTCCTGTCTTTGTTGATAATGGACTTTTACGTAAAGGCGAACGCGCGCAAGTTGAAGAGATATTTAAGATCAACCTCAAAGCGCCCTTGGTCGTGGCGGATGCAAGCGAGCTCTTTTTGGGGCGCTTAGCAGGCATCAGCGATCCTGAGACAAAACGCAAAATTATCGGGCATACATTTATAGAAGTGTTTGAAGCCGAAGCAAAAAAACATGATGGGATTAAATTTTTAGCCCAAGGCACACTCTATCCGGATGTGATTGAGTCTATCTCTGTCAATGGTCCATCAGAAGTGATTAAATCGCACCACAATGTGGGCGGTTTACCTGAATGGATGGATTTTGAACTCATCGAGCCTTTACGTGAACTTTTTAAAGATGAGGTACGTAAAATCGGTTTAGAGTTAGGGCTTCCAGAAAATATGATTAACCGCCACCCATTCCCTGGGCCAGGGCTTGCGATTCGCATTATGGGTGATGTCAATAAACCTGATTTAAATCTTTTACGGGAAGCGGATGTTATTTTGCTAGATGAGCTCAAAGCAAGCGGATTTTACACAAAAACTTGGCAAGCTTTTACCGTCTTGCTCAATGTGAAATCAGTTGGTGTTATGGGCGATAATCGTACGTATGACAACACTGTGTGCGTGCGCGTTGTTGAAGCAGTTGATGGCATGACAGCGACATTTGCGCATCTTCCACACGACCTTTTAGAGCGTATTTCTCGCCGTATCATCAATGAAGTAAATGGCATTAACCGTGTGGTTTATGACATTAGCTCAAAACCACCAGCAACCATTGAATGGGAATAAGCCAAAGGCTTTTCCCAAGATGCAAAAAAATATCTACCTTTTTTCACTCACTCCTTATGCGGGAGTCAATCATATAAACTCCTTACATGTAAGCTACCTTACGCCATTTATCGATTTTAAAAACTATGATTATCTCATCATCACTTCCAAGCAGATTGTAGAGGCGCTAAAAAATTATGATGCAAGTTGGCAGAATGTGCCAGTGTTAGCAGTGGCAAAACCTACCGCAGAAGCAGTAAAAAAAGCGGGTGCAAAAATTTTAGAGTTTGGAAGTGGGTATGGCGATAATCTAAGAAATATCATCAGTTCCTACCCAAAAAACAAGCGCTGGCTCTATCTTCGTGCTCGTGAAGTCGCAAGCGATTTTGCCCTTACATGTAAGCAAAATGGACACAGTATTGATGAAGCGATTTTGTATGAGACTTCATGCTCAAGCGAGTGCTTACATGTAAGCGTTGAAGATGATGCCACGCTTATCTTTACTTCTCCCTCAAGTGTAGAGTGTTTTTTAAAAAATCACGATTTCAAAGAAACACACACCATAGTCGTCATCGGCACAACAACGGCGAGGGCAATTCCTCATGGATTTGCCTATAAAATCGCCTCCCAACCAACCATGCAAAGTTGCATACAAAAGGCACAAGAATGAATGATTCAAAAGAGTATTTAGATAAAAAAGCGTTTTATGAGCGCGTGATTACGGTGTATGGCAGAAATGTTGTTGTAGAGATACTCGAGGATGCAAATGTCACTATCCATAAACTGCATCTTGCAGACTCAAATAAGCAAGATGGTATCATCAGCACAATTTTAAAACTTGCAAAACAAAGAGGTGTCGAGATAGCGTACCATGACAAAAACGCACTCTCACGCATCTCAAAAAATGCAAAGCAAGATCAAGGCGTGTGCGCGGATATCATCGCTACAACCTACCAAAGTGCCGATGAGATACTCTCTTTAAAAGAGTACAGACTCTTAGCGCTCGATGGCGTGCAAAATCCGCAAAACCTTGGTATGATTATCCGAAGTGCGGCGGCTGGAAATATCGATGGCATTATCTTGCCCAAAAAAAATAGTGCAAAAATTGCTCCGCTTGTCATAAAAGCAAGTGCTGGAACACTCTTTAAAATCCCTATTTTTTACTGCAATACTCTAGAAGATATTTTAAAAAAAATGCAAAATGATGCCCAACTTTTTGCACTCAGTTCGTATGCAAAAGAGGATTTAAACGCCTTACATGTAAGCAAAAAAGCGGTGTTTATTTTAGGAAATGAGAGCGATGGCATCTCCAAAGAAGTACAAAACCTATGTAACGCATCAGTAAAAATCCCCATGAATCGAGGCGTAGAATCTCTCAATGTCGCCGTAACTGCGGCATTAATTAGTTTTTTACCACGATAGAAGAAAGAAGGAATCCAATAATGACAAGCACACAGCAACGAGCCGAACTACAAAATAAAATTTGGCAAATCGCAAATGAGGTAAGAGGAAGCGTTGATGGATGGGATTTTAAGCAGTATGTTTTAAGCACTCTGTTTTATCGGTTTATGAGTGAAAACTTTGCAAATTATATCGAGGGTGGCGATGAAAGTGTTAATTATGCACAGCTAAGTGATGAAGTAATCACGCATGAGATTAAAGATGATGCCATCAAAACCAAAGGGTACTTCATCTATCCGAGCCAATTGTTTGCAAATATCGCGAAAAATGCAAATGAAAACCCAAATCTCAACACTGATTTAAGTGCTATCTTTTCAGACATTGAGAGTTCAGCAAATGGCTACCCGTCTGAATCCGACATTAAAGGATTGTTTGCCGATTTTGACACGACAAGCAACCGCCTTGGAAATACCGTAAAAGACAAAAACTCTCGATTATCTGCCGTGCTCAAAGGTGTCGAAGCGCTGAATTTTGGAAAATTTGAAGAGAATCACATCGATTTGTTTGGAGATGCGTATGAGTTTCTTATCTCAAACTATGCAGCCAATGCAGGCAAATCTGGTGGAGAGTTCTTCACTCCTCAAAGCGTTTCAAAACTTATCGCTACCCTTGCCATGCACAAACAAACAACAGTCAATAAAATCTATGACCCCGCTTGTGGCTCTGGCTCACTGCTTTTACAAACTAAAAAGCATTTTGATGCGCATATCATAGAAGATGGCTTTTATGGGCAAGAGATAAATCATACTACTTACAACCTCGCTCGTATGAATATGTTTTTACACAATATCAACTACGATAAATTTAATATCGTCCTTGGCAATACGCTGCTTGACCCCCATTTTGGAGATGATAAACCCTTTGATGCCATTGTTTCAAATCCTCCATATTCGGTGAACTGGATAGGAAGTGATGACCCAACGCTTATCAATGATGACAGATTTGCCCCCGCTGGAGTTCTCGCACCCAAATCCAAAGCAGATTTTGCTTTTGTTTTGCATTGCCTTAGTTATTTATCTCCCAAAGGTCGTGCGGCGATAGTTTGTTTCCCTGGTATTTTCTACCGCGGTGGAGCAGAGCAAAAGATACGAAAATATCTCATTGATGGCAACTATGTAGAGAGTGTTATTTCACTCGCTCCAAATCTATTTTTTGGAACTTCAATAGCGGTGACTATCTTAGTACTTTCAAAACACAAAACCGACAATAAGACACAGTTTATCGATGCAAGCGGACTTTATAAAAAACAAACCAATACCAATGTTCTCACTTACGAGGGTGAAAACAATCATATAGAGCAGATTATGAAAGTGTTTGATAGTAAAGCCAACATTGCCCATTTTGCCAAGGATGTGGATAATGATGACATAGCCCAAAATGACTATAACCTCTCTGTTAGCTCTTATGTGGAAGCCAAAGATACAAGGGAAATAATAGATATAAAAAGCTTACATGTAGAGCTTAAAGAAACTCTAAAAAAGATAGATACTCTCAGAAGTGAAATAGATAAAATCGTAGCGGAGATAGAAGCGTGAGCGACAGTATCTCTATAAAAAAACTCCTT
>JAVHOA010000075.1:0-2386 GCA_036169815.1 Sulfurimonadaceae bacterium | reverse complement strand
CTATTTATTGGTGTCATTCAATCTTCTTTACATATAAAATATTTTAATATTATATGCAAAATTAACTAAAAAAGATTATAAAAGAGAAAAACACTTGACAAAGAGGAAAGATTTCCATATAATTTCGGCCCAACAACAAGTTTCGCTTGTCGTTTAGAGATCGCGGAATAGAGCAGCTCGGTAGCTCGTCGGGCTCATAACCCGAAGGTCATAGGTTCAAATCCTGTTTCCGCAACCAACTTTCAAATGTTAATTATTGGGGATTCGCCAAGCGGTAAGGCCTCGGTTTTTGGTACCGATATTCACAGGTTCGAATCCTGTATCCCCATCCATTTTTTCAAAATCTATTTTTTAAATTCTAAACATTTACGTTTAAAAATATAAAAATAGCATTTGTGTGTGCGGGCGTAGCTCAGTTGGCTAGAGCGTCAGCCTTCCAAGCTGAGGGTCGAGGGTTCGAGTCCCTTCACCCGCTCCACTTTACTCCTTTCTTTAAAAAAACTATTTTACATGTAAAGAATCCCATGATACAACTTATCAATATCTCTAAAAGTTTCACCTCAAGAGAGCTTTTTTCAAATCTCAACTTCAAAATGTCCAGTGGCAATAAAGTAGGCTTAGTCGGTAGAAACGGCAGCGGTAAATCAACACTTTTTAAAATCATCCTTGGTGAAGAGCATGCCGATAGTGGTGATATTGCCATTCCTAGAGGGTACAAAATAGGAGCACTCAAGCAATATCTCTCTTTTAGTGAATCCTCACTTCTAGAAGAGTGCGCGCTTTCTTTGGCTGAAGATGACAAATTTAGTATCTATAAAGTGGAAAAAATCCTCTTTGGTCTTGGATTTTCTCAAGAAGATTTGCAAAAAGATCCGCTCTCGTTTTCAGGCGGGTATCAGATACGCATCAACCTAGCCAAATTGCTCTTAACCGAGCCAAATCTACTCCTTCTTGATGAACCAACTAACTACCTCGATATTGTCTCTCTTCGTTGGCTTAAAAATTTTTTACAAAATTTTGTAGGCGAGATAATTCTCATTACACATGACCGCGATTTTATGGACGCAGTGAGTAGCCATACGATGGGAATTATTCGAAAATCGCTTCAAATTGTCACTGGTGATACGCATAAATTTTACGCGCAGCTCCAATCAAATGAAGAGCTTTACGAGAAACAAAAGATTAACCAAGACAAAAAGGTCAAAGAGCTTGAGGATTTTATCGCCCGCAATAAAGCCAGAGCCTCTACTGCTGCACTTGCGCAATCAAAAGTAAAACAACTTGAAAAGATGGATCTCCTTGATGATCTTGGATATGACTCTACTTTAAAATTTGATTTTAACTTCAAAGATACGCCAGCAAAAGTTTTGCTTGAAGTCAAAGCGTTGAATTTTGGATATAACCCTGAAAATATTTTATTTCAAAACATCTCTTTTGCTTTAGAAAAAGGAAAATGCCTTGGAATCATCGGCAAAAATGGCAAGGGAAAATCAACACTGCTCAATCTCATCGCAAATGAGCTTAAACCACTCAGCGGGAGTATCGCTTTTCATACTTCTGCCCAGTATGCGCATTTTGGACAAACAAATATCAATCGTCTCAATCAAAACAGCACCATCATGGATGAAATCTATGCAGCAAACGCCAAACTACCAGAATCTGCGGTGCGAAGCATCTGCGGAGGAATGATGTTTAGTGGAGAGAGTGCCAAGAAAAAAATCTCACTTCTTTCAGGAGGCGAAAAAAGTCGTGTAATGCTAGGCCAAATTCTCGCACGTGATGTCAATCTTCTTTTTTTGGATGAACCTACAAACCACTTGGATATGGACTCTATTGAGGCACTGATTGTGGCGATTCAAAACTTCAAAGGATCTAGCATTATCGTCACCCACTCAGAGGAGCTTCTACGCCGTGTTTGCGATACACTCATCATCTTTTCACAAGACAAAGCAGAATATTTTGATGGTGGATATGATCTCTTTTTACAAAAAATAGGCTGGCCAGATGAGGAGATGGAAGAGAAAGTAAAACCCGTTGCTAAAACGAGCCGAGCTGAGAACAAAAAACTGCGCGCAACTCTTGTACAAGAGCGAAGTCAAAAGAGTGCGCCACTCAAAAAAGAGGTGGAAAGTTTGGAGAAATTTATTATCAAAACGGAAGATAGTATCAAAATCCATCATGAAAATCTCATAAAAGCTTCCAACACCACAGATAACGCAAAAATCATGGAACTCTCACAACTCATCGGGAAACTTGAAAATGAGATAGAGCAAAAATTTGAGCGCTTAGAAGTCGTACAAAATGAGCTCGATTCTTTACTTCAAAGCTATGAAAATAAAATCAATACACTAGAAGCAATAGAGGCTTAAAAAGGCTTACATGTAAG
>JAVHOA010000074.1:0-11876 GCA_036169815.1 Sulfurimonadaceae bacterium | reverse complement strand
AAATGAAAAAAGAGCGTGATGGCATGGTGAAATATATGCAGATTATTCGTTATGCAACTATCGTTATTACCGTTATCCAAGCGATTGGCGTGAGTATTGGTTTACAAAGCATGACTGGACCAACGGGAAATAGTGCTATCTTAATAGATAACAACACTTTTATATTATTATCTGCACTCTCTATGCTTGCTGGAACGATGTTGTTGATGTGGATCGGAGAGCAGATTACACAAAGTGGAATCGGAAACGGTATCTCTTTGATTATTTTTGCTGGTATCGTATCGGCTATTCCAACAGCCATTGGACACACGTTTACTATGATCAATACAGGTGAGATGAACTTTTTGACGCTTCTTGCGGTGATTGCTCTTATTTTGGGAACCATAGGTGTTATCATCTATGTTGAACTAGGTGAACGTCGTGTGCCTGTGACATATGCGAAAAAAACAATGATGCTCAATCAAAACAAACGTGTGATGAACTATATTCCAATTAAAGTGAATCTTGCTGGTGTTATTCCTGTAATTTTTGCAAGTGCGATTTTGATGTTTCCAATGACAGTGCTTTCAAGCTCTCAAAATCCAACAGTGCAGGCTATTGCGGATTATTTGCATCCATCAAGTTACTTTTTTAACTTTTTAACATTTGTGTTTGTCGTATTTTTTGCGTTTTTTTACTCATCAATCACTTTTAATGCAAAAGATATTTCTGAAAATTTAAAACGCCAAGGTGGTTTCATTCCTGGTATTCGTACGGGTGAAGCGACTAAAAACTTTTTAAATACAACCGCGAGTAATCTTACATTTACTGGTGCGCTTTACTTAGGTTTGGTTGCAACTTTACCATTTATGATTATTAAAGGGATGGGTGTGCCGTTTTACTTTGGTGGAACAGCAGTTTTGATCGTGGTGCAAGTAGCCCTTGATACTATGAGAAAAATTGAAGCACAAATCTATATGAGCAAATACCAAACACTTAGCGCAGTTGGTCTCTAAAATGGCGATTGCTATAAGAAAACCTCAAGAGATTGAAAAACTTCGCGCTGCTAGCAAAATTGTTGGCGGCGCTCTGCAACTTCTTCGAGAAAATACGAAAGTAGGCGCCTCTTTAAAAGAGCTAGATGCTATGGCAGAGGATTATATCCGCTCTCATGGAGCAAAGCCCTCTTTTAAGGGTTTGTATGGATTTCCAAATGCTGTTTGTACTTCACTCAATGAAGTTATCATTCACGGTATTCCCACGGATTATAAACTTCAAGAGGGTGATGTAATCGGTTTTGATATTGGAACTGAGCTTGATAGCTATTTTGGAGATGCTGCGATATCTGTTGGCGTTGGTGAAATAACTGCCACAGATGAAGCCTTGATTGCATGTGCGAAAGATACTTTGTACCATGCGATTGAAAATATCCATGATGGAATGCGTTTTAAAGAACTTTCTTACTTGATGGAGCAGTTTATCCTCTCCCGTGGGTTTGTACCTTTAAAAAATTTCTGTGGTCATGGAATTGGCAGAAAACCACATGAAGAACCTGAAATTCCAAACTATCTTGATGGAGCAAATGCGAAAGCTGGTCCAAAGATTAAAAATGGGATGGTTTTTTGTTTAGAACCTATGATTTGTCAAAAAGAAACAAAGCCTATCATTTTATCAAATGGTTGGGATGTTGTCAGTACCGATGGTTTACGCGGTTCACATTACGAGCATACTGTCGCTGTGATAAACGGCAGAGCTGAAATATTATCTCTACCATAAGAGAAATAAGGATTTAAAGATGGCAAAATCAGACGTTATCGAAGTTGATGGCAAGATTGTTGAAGCTTTACCAAATGCAACGTTTCGTGTAGAGCTGGATAATGGTCACATTATATTGTGTCATATCGCTGGAAAGATGCGTATGCACTATATAAAGATATTACCGGGTGACCGTGTAAAACTCGAACTTACTCCATACTCACTAGACAAAGGCCGCATTACTTATCGTTATAAGTAACTGTTGTTATATAGTTTTACGCTTACATGTAAAGCATAATGCTTTACATGTAAGGATTATTTTTTAAACAATTCCCACTTAAAACGCTCCATTGGAGTGTCCTCTCTATTTCCCCATTCACGCATAGAAGCGTCATAAAGTTTTGCATTTTTTACTCCAAAATGGGCGTAAAGAATATACCAATTCATTGAAGCTTCCAGTCCTCCTGTGCAGTAAGAAATTACTTCATCATCTTTTTGTATTCCATGCCCATCGAGCAAGATTTTTTTGAGCTCATCATCGGGGCGCAACATCTCATCTTTTAAGAACTTGTCTTTCCAAAAACTTGACATTCCACCTTGAATATGCCCATATCTTTTCACGCCCAAAGAGGGTGCGGTTCCAAAATAAATATCTGTTGATCGTGCATCAATCATTGGCAGTTTGCCGATGTTGCTTTTGACATAATCAAGATTTACAAGAATATTTGGGTTGTAGCTCGCGGTAAAATTACCCTCTTTGAGAGATGTTCTTGTAGTTGATGCGTAGATATTGCTCTCAAAGGTCCACGCAAGATAGCCACCATTTAAAATGCTCACATCTTTTGCACCATTGACAATCAAAATAAGTGCCATATAGCTCTCTTTGAGCAGGTCTTTTGGGTTTCCATGACCATAAATTACAATTGAGGAGTTGTTGTTGATACCAAGTGCTCTTGCCTCTTTTTGCACTGCAAGAGGCTGCTTCATAAGCGCGTAGGTATCAACTTTTTCTCTAAATTTTTCTATGTCTGTTAAAACGGCATTTTTAATATGCCCTTTTTTATAGGTCGCCTCATCTGAAATATCAAGAATGATATAGTTGGGATTATCAATGTGCTGTTTTAAAGTTTGTACTGGAATAAACCCATTGTTTGCAAAAAGTGCCACGCTTAAGAGAAGCGATACAAGCAAAGCTTTCATTAAAAATTCCCTCCGTTTCTAAACTCTGCAATTTCAGATTCGACCATCTCGTTAATCATAATCGTATAGAGGCTTGCGATGAGATTTGGAGAAAGATTATAAGAGAGCGCTTTGTGTCGCACGCGTTGCATGACTGCCTCAATGCGCTCAGGCGCTTTTACCTCTTCGATACTCTCTTTAAAAGCGGCGGCTTGTCTTATATAACTATTGCGTTTTGCGATAAGCTCAACAATCATATCATCGAGTGTATCAATTTCGTCTCGAACCTCTTGGAGAGAGGAGCATTGTTTGATTTCCATAAAATATCCTTACTGTGGGTTTGAATTGTTACTATGGTAGCCCATAAAATCTGAAAAAGAGTGTAAAAAATAGAGGTAGATTTTCGCTTAACACTATTGTAACTATTATTTTATATAATACTCTTCTCCTTAAATTCAAAGCTTGATCTCTAAGTGATATCCCCTTATTACTTAGAATCTTTTAGTATTTTCAACTTCTCTTGTATTCTCTTTTTTTCATCCACATCTGTTGTTTTTGTACTATAAAACTCCATCCAGCTGAGCACATTTTTTTTGTATCCATAAAACGATGCCTCCTCGATGATACTTGCAATAGTGCTTACATGTAAGCTCTTTTTCATAAGCGAAGCCATAATCATCTTAGAGAGGAAATCCTCTGTGCTTAAGAGCTCTTTTGTTGCATCTTCATACCGCTTTTGTAGGAGTAAGCTAGCAAAGGATTGGTATTTATCTGGTAGATTTTTGATATCTTTTTGCTCATATTTTTGTTGTAAAAAGAGAAAATAGCTATGCAGTTTCACATCATTGACAAGCGGTTCAATTGCTAGATATGCTGCGCAATTCTCCTCTTGCAAATTGCTTACATGTAAGGCACATTCACTCAACTCAATCGTGGCGAGAGTTGTAAGATTTGCACTTTGTTTTGCATATTTGAGGGCACGTTTAAGGTCCGTACGTGCGAGCGCATCTTCATTTTGTAAAAAATATTTTTGATGGCTTTCATATGCATTGACACTTTGAATTTGCCAGCTATTTTTTGGGCTAGATGTAGAACAAGCAGAGAAAAAAAGCAGGCAGCACGGAAGCAAATAGAAGCGAATCATGGCAGAGTTACCTCACTTTTTTTATTGTTATTGAGCAGAGCATCCACTTTATCCATCACTTTATTGGTTTTATCAAGTCCCACTTCTATCTGCTCTTTGATGGCTCCAAGATCCTTGTCATACGCACCTACGGCATTGACAGTTCCATCGAGTGCTTGGAGTTTTTTTTGCACATCTTTCATAATGAGATTGATATTATTTAAGGCTTCATTAGATGGTTTGACCATATTTGCATCAAGTCCGCCGATGAGTCCATCGAGTTTAGCGCTTATCTCATGCACTTGTTGCATGGTTTTTTGCGTTTCATTCAAAGAATCAATCAGCGCATCTGTGCTCCCTTGATCGCCTGTAATGCTTGTAAGTAAGGCTTTGTTTTGCGCAAAACGTCCTGTAAGCACTTGGATATTTTCCATGCTTTGATTGAGCGCACCATTCTCTTGTGAAAAAGCAGAGGTCATTTTTTCTACATTATCAATAATCGCAATCATTTTAGTGATAGCGGGTTGGAGTTTTGTAATCATATCGTTGATATCATCACTCTCAATAAGCTGGAGCGTGGAGTTGGGTTTGAGTGGAGAGTTGCCAACTGTGGTTATAATCTCTACATGGGGAGAGCCAATAAGCGGTTTGACTAAAAGGAGCATCGAATAGTTGCAAATCCACTTGCTGTTTTCTTTGGAAACAGAAAAGGTAAGATGCACATTGCCTTTGTCTGTAAGCTCTATATTGTCGATAGTTCCAATGTCAAAACCTGAGTATTGCAGTGGCATTCCCACTTTAAAAAGTGCAGCGGAGGGCGCATAAAAATTATAGCTGTAACGTGTTTCAAAAGCCCCTTTTTCCTTGAGAATAAGGTAGAAAAAAAAGATCAATATACTCACTAAAACAATAACAAATGTCCCCACTGCAAGTTTCATTTTATTATATGGCATAAATCTCCTTTGTAGTGTGTTGCATTGTTTTGCATATCGAGTATGATTATATCTTTTTTACTCTCTAGTTTTTGAATGAGCGCATAAATCTCTTGGAGATCAAGCAGGGTTGAAATGAGTGCAAAAGGAGTCACGATAAAGATTGTTTGGTTATCACTGAGTATCGCGCGAATGAGCATCGCACAAAAGAGCTCAAACTCGTTACATGTAGGGATTCGCAAAGTAGCAATCTTATCGAGTCCAATCAAGTGTAAGAGGCTTAAAACCTCACTTTGGGCATCTTGGGCAGGTTTGTTATGATGCACCTCTTGGATAAGCGCTAGATTTTCTAAAATAGTGAGATTAGAAATGAGTGGAACATCCTGTTTGACGAGGGTATAGTTTTGAGCCGTTTGGATAAATGCTTCTAACTCTTGGTAGAGATGAAACAGTTTTACAGAGATTGGAGTAGTAATGAGAGCACCTCGATAGCAAAGATAGCAATAAACAGTTTCATCATTCCATTGAGCACTGAGATGGGAATGGCACTGTAGTTTTGCATAGTTTTGAGTCCACTATAGATTGGAATAAGCATGAGCACAAACCCAAAAGCAAGACTTTTTAGAAGTAAAACCGCCAAATCTTTCACTTCAATAGCGCTGATAAGCATTTTGATATACGCATCCAAATCCATACCCATATAAAAAAGCGTAAAAATATACCCACTCGCAAGCATAATAATGGCAAAGATAAGTGAGAGAGATGTCACACTAATCATTCCTGCAAAAATACGGGGGATAAAAAGGTAGTCGATGAGATCTATATTAAAATGTTCTAAAGTTCTGAGTTCATTATTGACTTTCATAACGGCAATCTCGGTATTGACGGCTGTGCTTGAGCGTAATGAAATCATAAGGGCGGTAAAAAAAGGCGCAAACTCATCAAGCGTAAAATGGATAAGAATGGAGCCAATCTGATTTTGAAGCGAATAATCAAAGGCAAGCGCTACGACAAAACCTATAATCACAGAGCCAAACAAAAAGGCTAAAAATGTAAAAAATGGGATAATCTGTACGGCTGTAAAGTAGATTTGTCGCGTAATTACCATTCGCATTGCGGGATTGTAACTGCTAGGAAGGAGCATATGCACGATGCAGATAACAGAAAACTTTATCGCTTCATAGATTGAAGAGAAAAATTTGAGTGCAGTTTCACCAATCTGTTCAATGAATGCAAGTATCATGGCTTCACTCCCAACTCGTATTAAAAAAAGAGCCAAATGAGCAAAGCAAACCCAATGACAAGGTTAAGCCAGCTCATCCCATCTTCAAAGAGCATTACTAAGAGTTTATAATAATACTCCATCTCCACGCTATTTGCATGGAGAAGCTCTTTGGAGGCATAAGCTGTTATATCGCTTCCATAAAAATAGGCAATGATTTCAGGAAGGATAAAAAACACAATGACACCAAAAAATCCCCAAACACTTTTATGCGGTTTTAGCGAAAGAACTGCCTTTTGGGCAGCAGGATTTTGAGTGATACGCTTTGCTTTTTCTTGGAATTTATTTTTCATATTTTAACTTTCAAATGCTTACATGTAAGATACCACGTCTTTGCTTTAAAAAAAGAGGTTTTTACTCTCGATAATAAAAATGATTGACTTTTCTTTGTAGTTTATGAAAGAAACTGTTGTCATGTGTCGCACTATTGTTATCGGTGTGTTGGTAGGCGCTTTGCGGTTGTTTGTAGTGTGTTGATGGTTTTGGTTTTGGTAAGCGCGCCGCATACCCTTTGGCTGCTTGGCTCATCTGAGGAAAAAAAGAGATTCCAGAGAGCTTTTCAAGTTCTGCAATACTGATAATTTTGTATGCATACTCAGGTGTGTTTTGAGTGAGATAAACTCCGGCTTGTTTGTTTGCAGGGATATAGATGGCTTTAAACAGATGGCTTGGAACGGCTACTTTCTTGCCAATGGTGCGTGGGAATTTATGAAGAAACAAAGGCCCGCTGATGACATAAATCTCACCTTGTTTTTTTGCTAAATAGCGCGTTGCACTTTCTATATCTGCCCAAATTCCACTATTATTGACGTGATTTTGCGGGACCATATTTGCCAGCGTAAAGCACTCCGCATTGCTCGTTGCGGTGTCAAAATCGCCACTTGGAGCCATATGACCTCGGTCATAACCTGAGTGAAGGTAATCTTTGAGTTGTGCTCTTTGGTCCTCTTGGAGATGGCTATCTGGGTGAAAATCATCCGTTCGCTTCGCCTTTTTCATAAGCTGTGAGCGTTGGAGATGCTCCGCACTCCAAAGAGGAGTTTTGGTGAGGCCTGAGTGCATAAGAGCAAACTGTTTGTAGCAGATTTCTGTTGTTTTTGGCCGCAGTTTTGCGCTCAGTATCGTGGGCGCGGCATTGGCAAAATAGATATTTTCACAACTCGTGGGCGCTGCATGTAAGGCAAATACAAGTGAAAAGAAAAGAAACAATAGTTTGAAAAAGGGCACCAAAACTCCTAAGGAAACAAGTAGCGCGATTATAGCTTGAAAAGAGGGCGAAAAAAAGAGTGGCTGCATGACAATATGAGATATTATTGTCCAGTATGATATAATGGATTGCATTTTAAAAAACAATAAAGGAACAGATTTGAACACTATGACCCTGTTTGTGATAGCTGGTTTGTCTCTATTTTTTAGTTTTTTTATCTTTATGTTTTACACAAGAAATCGTGAATTAAAAGAATACAATGAACATCTTCGATCTATTTTTCAAGGTTCTGTGCGGGCATGTTTTGTTATCAACAAAGAGGATAAAATAGTCTATCTCAATGTGAGCATGTTACAGCTTTTGGGCAAAAAAGAGCAAGAACTTATCCATACGATTTGGTATGAGAAAATCAACGCAAATCAACCCTTGAGTTTAGAGGTGTTGAAAAAATATAAAGAGCATGAAAAGATTATCATCTACATCCAAGAGGCAGATCAAAAAGAGCGGCCTTACCAGCTGACGCAGACGCATTTGGGAGAGTATATCCTTTGTGAGTTACAAGATCTCTCCTGTTATGAAGAGCAAAAGCTCAAATTTTCTGCCTTAGAAAAAGAGAATGCAGACCTCGCAAAAGCCTTACATGTAGAGCAACTCAAGTTTAAAAAAACTTTTGATATGTCTATCAATGGAATCGTTATTTTAAACGGAAAGGGTGAGACGACTTACACGAATAAAGCGATCCAAAAAATGCTTGATTATAATGAAAGTTATCTTCAGCAACTTGGCTTAAAGCCACTTTTTAGTGAGAACGAGTCGCTTCCAATACTGTTAAAACAAGCGAAAAATGATATCGCAATAGAAAAACTCCAGCACCATTTTTTAAATAGATCGGGAACCGCTTTTGATATCACAATCTCCATGAGTTATCTCGCAGAGCTCGATCAATACCTTGTTGTAATCCAAGATATCACACGAGAGATGGAATACACGCACAAGCTTGAAAGACAAAAAGAGAGCTATGCAAGACGTGCAGATATGGATGTGCTGACACCATGCTTTTCAAGGTCCTATTTAGACATCTTACTTAAAAATATGTATGAGGCTTCTTTGCCATTTGTTTATGTTATGTTTGATATTGATCATTTTAAATTGGTCAATGATACTTATGGGCATCTTATCGGAGATGAGGTGCTTATCAAAGTTGTGACTCTTATAAAAAATGAGCTGCGCGCGAGTGATGTTTTAGCCAGATATGGTGGCGAGGAGTTTGCGCTTGTGCTTGAAAATATTTCAGTAAGTGAAGCGATGCAAGTGGCTCAAAAGCTTCGCAAAAAAATAGAAGAGAGTAGTTTTGCTCCATTAAAAGGGCTTACATGTAGCTTCGGTGTGAGCGGTAGCGCGCAATCATTGTCGCCAAAACAAGTAATGGAGTGTGCCGATAAGGCACTGTATAAAGCAAAAACAAATGGAAGAAATCGAGTAGAACTCTGGGAGGTGTGAAAGTGGCAGGGAAAAGCTCCCCGCAACTTTGTAATCTGCCAATATTTAGATAGGCAAAACGCGGATTTTACTAGAGAGTTTCTCTTTTAAAGTGCTTTCAATCGCATAGAGTGTTCCTGTAGTTGAGCTTGCACAGCCGTTGCATGCACCAACGTATCGGATATAAACATCAATATAGTCATCGCTCTCTTTGATATCAATAACTTCCATATTGCCACCATCCATGATGAGAAACTGGCGCACATTTTCATCGATGACACTGTCGATTGCTTTGATTTTTTGTACCAAAGTCATCGTAGCAAAATCACCGCTAATACCTGCTTCTGCTGCAGCTTTCATCTTCTCTTCGTCCATCTCACGGCGAGTGTCTCTGAGAATATCTACAAGATACCACTCGCGCTCTTCATGACCGCCTGGTTTGACACAAGATTTACAAAAACCACCCGCTTTTGTATAGTCTGTGATTTGCTCGATGGATTTGAGATCATTGAGTTTAATAACCTCTTTAAGTGTTTTGAGTGAAACACGTGCACATTCGCACACGATAATCTCCTCTTCAAAACTCTCTGCATCAACACCAAGATAAAGACTTGCTGCTTTTTTAATAACATCATACGCCATAACCGAACAGTGCATTTTTTGTGGTGGAACAGCTGGAACATCTGGCGTATCGCGCAATGCGGCTTCCACGTCAATATTTGTGATTTTCACCGCTTCTTGAACTGTTTTACCAATACAAAGCTCCGTCATAACATCACTACTTGCAATAGCAGTTCCACACCCAAAACTTCTAAATTTTGAGTTTACGATTTTGTCTGTTTGCGGATCTATCTCCCAGTATAAGCGCACTGCATCACCACAGCTCTCCGCTCCAAAATCTGCAACGATAAGTTTATTTCCATGTTCAGCTGCTTGCGCTTCACTGATTTCACCTTGGTGTTGCGGATTATTCATAAGGCGTGTTACTTTATCAGAATACGCATCCCATAAAGATTCGCCAATTAAATCATTTTTTGCCATCATATTTTCCTTTTATTTTATTTCATAAAATTAAAGGGAACCACTACCTCATGTGACACATCAAAGGAAGTAATTCCTTTGACTACGCTAACGCTGTGTTTCACTCGGCATGATGCCCTTCTTGGTGCTCTTCTCTTTTTTGCTTAAACGTGGTGTGTTGGTATATGACACTCTCCGGCTTCTCCGCCTTTGGTTGGTTTTACGAGTGCATATGAGCTTGATATTGCTCGAAGTCTCTGTACGGCTTGTGTGAAATGCTCGATTACATAATCAACCTCTGCATCCGTTGTATAACGGCTTAAACTCAAACGGATTCCCGTATGCGCAAGCTCATTGTCAGCGCCAATAGCAAGCATAACAGTATTTGCTTCAAGGTCTTCGCTCGCACAAGCACTTCCAGTAGATGCACCGATGCCATAGCGATTCAAATCCCAAAGCATTCCTTCGCCCTCAACGCCACGAATGGATATCAAAATGGTATTTGGTGTCCTGTTTTCACGTTTTCCAACTGTAAAAGTTTCTGGAATTACTTTTAAAAGTGCATCTTCCAAACGGTCTCTTTTTGCTCTAATAGAGCTCATTTTGGCTTCAATATCTTGGGTTGCCATCTCAATAGCTTTTCCCATCCCAATGATGCAAGGAGTATTAAGCGTTCCTGAACGGCGTCCATTCATCTGCGATCCGCCATATAAGAGTGGTGAGAGTGCTTGAGAATCTCTGATATAAAGTGCTCCAACTCCTTTTGGTCCATGAAATTTGTGTGCGCTCATTGACATAAAATCTACATGTAAATCTTGCATATCCACAGGAATTTTTCCAACCGCTTGCACTCCATCGGTGTGAAATAAAACTCCTTTTGCTTTACAGATTTCACCAATCTCTTTGATTGGAAAGATCATTCCTGTTTCATTATTTGCCCACATAACAGAGACAAGCGCTGTTTTTTCTGTAATAAAGCTTTTTACTGTATGTGCTTCCACAACACCCTCTTCATTGACAGGAAGATACGTAACCTTTACACCTTGCTCCTCTAGGAACTTACATGTAGAGAGAACCGCAGGGTGTTCTATCTCTGTTGTTACAATATGATTCTTGTCTCCATTGAGGATTTTGTCGATCCATACAGATTGTAAAACCCAGTTGTTTGACTCTGTCGCGCAAGAGGTAAAGACAATATCATCGTTGTCTGATGCATTGATGCCTTTGTACACTTGATTAATCGCTCGAGTAAGTGCAGGGCGAGATTCTGTTCCAAATTTATGAAGCGAGTTTGGGTTTCCATACACATCGCTAAAAAATGGAAGCATCTCTTGAACTACTTCTGGAGCGACCATTGTAGTCGCATTGTTGTCCATATATACTTTCATAAAATCCCTTTTCATTTTTTAAATATTAAAGAAGAGTAAATTTGTCTTCTTTTGTTGATGAGATAATAATACCTTGCGCATTTAAATAAGCTTAAGCAGTATTAAGCTTTGAGATTGTTTAAGGTATAATTTCGAAAAAAGGGTTTTTATGTGTAACTTCAACCACCTCTCACAAGAGGAAAAAGAGAATCTTAAAATGCAAATACAAGATATTGTAGGAAAAATGGGAGGAGTAAACTTTTTTCTTTCTTTTATTGAGAAAATGCGCCTTATAAAGCCACATCCACTCTCTGCAAGAAACTCAAAAGTAACTATTGAGCGTTATGAAATCTCATGGGACAAAGTGATTTTTTTGGATAAAGTAACTTTGCTAGAGAGCATCATTAAGTCAAATAGAGAAGAAAACGGATACACGATAAAGTTCAACAAAGAGGATAAAAAAAGTAAAAATATTGTAAACCTTGTCCGTACGCTCTCTGTAATTACTTTTCACTTTAAAACCTCAAATTCCATCGCACCAATAGAGTTGAAG
>JAVHOA010000073.1:0-12070 GCA_036169815.1 Sulfurimonadaceae bacterium | reverse complement strand
GTGGACGGGAATTATAGACAAATCGTTTGGTAATGTCAAGGGGTTTTGGAAAGAAATGCAATATTTTAATGTTTTTTATAAAAATTTGTAAAAAAATTGCACATTTTGATTTGAATTTCTTATAATATAAAGATTCTTACGCGTTTTGCCTTAATATTTATCTCTTTGAGTTTTAAAATTCTTTCGATATTGCAATCATTTTTTAACGCAACATAGGAATCTTTTTGTAAAATATCTATATTTCCTATGCACTCTTTCTCTAATCCTAATGTTTTTATAAATGTTCCAACAATATCGCCTGCTCTTATCTTCTCTTTTTTTCCAGCTAAAAGATGCAGGGTTGTATATTTAGCAAGAAGAGGTTTTTTACTCTTACATGTAAGCGTTTGAATTGATATCTCTTCTATCTCTGTTTTAACAAGCTCTTTAATCGCATCGAGTTGATTCATATCATTTTGAGTATATAAGCTTATACTGATACCTTCATCGCCAGCTCTGGCTGTTCTTCCGACGCGATGCAGATACACCTCTTTATCTTGTGGGAGATCATAATTGATCACTAATGATATATCTTTGATATCTATTCCACGTGCCGCTAGGTTTGTGGTTACTAATATTGGGTTACTTTTATTGGCAAACATAAGTAGCATCTCATTTCTGATATTTTGCTCCAAGCCCCCGTGAAGATACTCAGCATCAAATCCATCGCTATAAAGTTTGTGTGTGACTTCTTCAACATCTACTTTAGTGTTACAAAAGATAATAACTGAATCTGGTCTATAGGAAAGAAGTATAGTTTTAAGTGCTTCATATTTTTCCTCTTTATTAACCTTACATGTAAGCTGTTTGAGATAGCCCTCATTATCTTCATCTATTGTCACTGTTTTTGGGTCGTGCATCACTTTTGCGACAAAACTTTTTATATCGTCTGGATAGGTCGCTGAAAAGAGAAGCGTTTGTAATTTTGATGGTAGTTTCGTTTTAATGTAAGCAATATCATCAAAAAATCCCATATCAAGCATTCTGTCTGCTTCATCTAAAACTAAAATTTGTATATGGCGCAAGTCTATCGTCTCTTTTCCAATATGATCAATGAGCCGTCCTGGAGTTGCTACTACGATGTGTGCGCCCTTTTCCAAAGAGCGTCTTTGGTTTGCCAAAGATTCTCCCCCATAAATGGTTACAATCTTGACATTGTGTTCTTGTCGTGCGAGTTTTCTCAGTTCTGTTGCAATCTGCTCGCAAAGTTCACGTGTGGGCGCGATGATTAAAAACTGCGTATGAAAGTTTTTAACATCAAGATTTTGCAAGATTCCTACTCCAAACGCAATCGTTTTTCCACTTCCTGTTTTTGATTTTGCAATCAAATCACACCCTTCTAAAATAAGAGGAATCGCTTTTTGTTGGACTTGCGTCATAGAAGAAAAACCGAGTGATTCGATATTTTCCAAGAGTTTTTTGTTTACATGTAAAGAAGAGAAGCTATTTTGTTGCATGTGGTATCTTTTTTTACGACAGTATAACATCATAAGTAAGAGACTAGAGAAAAGAGCTTGCGCTAAAACTTTATATTTGGTCTGATAATAATCTGATGATTATTAATCCCCTGATTGGCTAAGAGCCCATTATATTTTGCGCCACTGGTATAAAGATACCCTATTCCTAACCCAAAAGCGATATGTTTTTTTGATGAAGCTGGCCAATTTTTTTCTAAAATAATCTTATTTTCCATCAACTCTAGATTTTTTGCGCTCCATGAGGTCATTATTTCAAAAGCACTATTATAAAACCAAGACAAAAAAGATTCATCAAAATCTATACGGTTGCGCCTGAGTCCAACATAGTAGCTGTCTGCAAAATTTGGATTTTCATTCCATCTTGCTCCAACTCGGAAACTCCAATCGAGATTATCCCGCTCTAGCTCTCTTGTTCCTTTGAGTTTGACTTCAAAATTGCTCCATCTATTGTAATACGCTTTGTTATCTTTTAAAGTGTAATCCCCAAATGTCAAAAGATACCCCATATACGCCCTATTTTTGCCAATATGCTTTTTACGCTCTTTTGCAAAAACCATCATACGTCCGACAAAAAATGAGATGGAATATGGCTCTTCAAAACCAGCGGTCAGCGTTTTTACTAGATTGAAATTTTGGATTTTATCTTTTGTGTAGGGTTCTTCGTTGGAGTTTCGATAGGCCAATCCGGCAATCGGCATTGGATGGACGGCGAGTTCAACCAAAAAAATATTTGGTGAAAAAGTTTTTTTTGCCAAATCGGTGTAGAGTTGGGCTTCAGAATACTCGCTTGCATCGGTAATATTTCTATCTGGAAATTTCAAAAAGAGTGAGGCATTGGAGTAGTAGATATCTGCCTCGTAATCAAAATCAATATTTTTCTCTGCATGTAAGCCAAAAAATAGCGTTAAAAAAAGAAACACAAAGCGCATAAAAATGAAACTATAGTTTTTCTAAAATTTTTGCAACAACTTCGCTTGGATTGTGAGCCTGATAGATGGGACGCCCCACGACGATAAAATCAACAAGTGCAGCGTGAGCAAACTCGATATCTGCAACCCGTTCTTGATCTCCTGCATCCTCACCAAAAGGGCGGATTCCCGGAGTAAGTGTTAAAAACTCTTTTGCACTGTTTTTTTTGATTGATGCACTCTCAAAAGCACTGCACACAACGCCATCAAGCCCGCTTTCATAGGCATCTTGTGCAAATTGATCCGCTTTTTTTGCAATACTTTCATTGTAAATAGTTGCAAATTCCTCTTCACTAAAAGAGGTTAGCGCAGTGACGGCGAGCACAATTGGGCGATTTTCATATTTTTCCAGTCGCTGCATCACGCTCGTCATAGCACGCTTGCCTGAGGAAGCGTGCACATTAAACATGGCAACACCAAGTCCCATAATCGACTCTGCCGCATCTGCCATAGTGTTTGGAATATCATAAAGTTTCAAATCTAAAAATATTTTAAATGCAGGATTAATCGCTTTAATGGCTTCAATAAACGCAGCACCATCACGAATATAGGAGCGAAATCCCACTTTAAGCCAAACATCGTAGGCTTTGATTTTTTCTACAAGTGCTAAATTTTCCTCTTTTGTCGGAAGGTCAAGGGCGATACATAATTGCATAGTTTCTCTTTGTAATAATTTTTGAAGGATAATTATAACATTTGCGCAATTAAAAGGGCTTTGTTTGCGCTCAAAAAGGCTTATTTCTACAAAGGGGATATTTAAGGAGTGCCCTTTACATGTAAGCCTTTGTTTTGCTTACATGTAAAGGAAAAAAGTTGTGTAAGAGGAAAAAATTATCCTCTTACCATCGCCTCGATTGTGGCAACGATGCTTGGATCTTCAAGCGTTGAAATATCTTGTGTAATCGCTTCGCCTTTTGCAATTGAGCGTAAAATACGGCGCATAATCTTACCAGAACGTGTTTTTGGAACGCCAGGAACGAAAACCATATCATCACAAAGTGCGATATTTCCTATCTCTTTTTGAATCACTTTATTGATTGCTTTGACTTCTTCAACCTCATCAGCCACGCCGCTGTCAGATTTTAAAACAATATATGCAAAAATCCCCTCGCCCTTAATCTCATGTGGTTTGCCAACAACGGCAACTTCGGCCACATTTGGATGTTTTTTGATAGCAGCTTCAACTTCAGCGGTTCCCATTCTATGTCCTGAAACATTGATAACATCATCGGTACGTCCGGTAATAGTGATGTAGCCATCCGCATCATAGTTGGCACCATCGCCTGTGAAGTAAACCGCTTTGCCATCTTTTTTGACATCACCAAAATAGGATTTTACAAAACGCTCAGGATCACCCCAAATACCGCGAATCATCGAAGGCCAAGGACGAGTAATACACATGTAACCGCTCTCGCCTCTTGCTACTTTTTCTCCAGTTTGCGGGTCTAAAATCTCCGCCATAATCCCTGGAACTGGGAATGTTGCGCATGCAGGTTTGATGGGTGTTGCACCAGGAAGCGGAGAAACAATATGCCCACCCGTTTCTGTTTGCCAGTAAGTATCTACAATCGCACACTTACTTCCACCAACTGCTTCATAGTACCATTTCCACGCTGGAGGATCAATCGGCTCACCAACTGTTCCTAAAACTTTTAGGCTTGAAAGGTCATATTTTGCGGGCTCTTCTTCACCCATTTTATGTAAAACACGGATTGCCGTTGGCGCTGTGTAAAACTGATTGATTTTATACTCTTCAACCATTTTCCATGGACGCCCAGCATCTGGATAGGTAGGAACTCCCTCAAACATCACTGTTGTTGCACCCATAGCAAGTGGTCCATAAACAATGTAAGTGTGCCCTGTAATCCAGCCGATATCGGCTGTACACCAATAGGTATCGTTTTCTTTGACATCAAAAACCCACTCCATCGTCATCTGCGCCCATAAAATATATCCCGCTTGATTGTGTTGCACTCCTTTTGGTTTTCCAGTCGAACCTGAAGTGTAAAGCAAGAAAAGCGGGTCTTCTGCATCCATCACTTCAGCCTTACATGTAACGCTTTGGTGTTTAATGAGCTCATTATAAGAGTAATCACGCCCAGCGGTCCATGTTACATCTTCGCCATTTCTCTCAACAACTAAAACTTTTTTAACAGGAGTTTGCCCACTGAGGGCTTCATCAACAACAGGTTTGAGCATATAAGGTTTATCTTTTCTAAATGCACCATCAGCGGTAATGACCACTTTTGCATCCGCATCGATGATTCTATCGCGCAGTGCTTCGGCTGAAAAACCGCCAAAAACGATAGAGTGGATTGCTCCAATTCTCGCACACGCAAGCATTGCATACGCAGCTTCAGGAATCATCGGCATATAGATGATAACACGGTCACCTTTTTTGACACCAAACTCATTTTTTAGCAAGTTCGAAAAACGATTTACATTATAGTAAAGTTCTAAATATGTGATAATTTGCTTGTCGCCTCGATCTCCTTCAAAGATAATTGCAGCTTTATTTTTGCGTGACTCTAAATGGCGGTCAATACATTGCGCAGCGACATTAAGTTTTCCACCCTCAAACCATTTTACAAAAGGAAAGTTACTCTCATCTAATGTTTGTGTAAAAGGTTCTATCCATTCAAGTTTCTCTTTTGCATACTTTGCCCAAAAACCTTCATAATCCTCGCTAGCAGCATCTTGAAGTGCTTGATACTCGCACATATTTTTAATTCTTGCAGTTGCTGCAAACTCTTTGTTTGGCTTAAAAACAGGTTTTACATTTTCTGACATTCAATCTTCTCCTTGGTTAATTTTAAATAAATCATTGCAGTCATAATTGCGTCATTGACTGCATTGTGCGCTCCCATTTTTGGGAGATTGCAATTTTTCATGATTGTATCAAAGCGTAAATCAATATTTCCTTGTGGGATCAACGGAATCGTTTTTTCGAAATAGATTTCAGAAACTTCAATCATTTTGTTTTGTAAAGTTACACCCAGCATTGGCTTTACATAGCGATTGATCATGGCTACATCAAACTCTAAATAGTAACCTATTACACTTCTTGCGCCAATAAAATGCAAAAACTCTTTTATCGCATCTTGCGGATCTTTGGCATCTTTGAGATCACACTCGCGTATGCCATGAATCAATATAGACTTTGAATCGATATTTTTAGAGTTTTTAAGCGTGATTTCAAAAGTTTGTGAAGTCAAAATTTTATTCTCTTTTATCTTCACTGCGCCAATGGAGAGTATCTCATCCTTTTTTGGATCAAGTCCTGTTGTTTCGGTGTCAAAGACAACAAATTCACCACTTCTATCCTCTTCAAACAGAAAGGAAAAGCTTTTATCTTTGAGCTGGGAGCGCGCTTTTTTTCTTTTATAGTTTTTATACAACGAGACTAGCATCAGCTCACCATATTGAGATGAAAATGAAAAGCAATAAATTTTTTTAATTTATTGACGACTTTGAAGCTGTCTTTGAGCAGATCCATCTCTATTTTTTGCAATTTTTTTGGATTTATATAGTTCATCTCATCAATATTTTTGGCCTCCAACATCGCTTTGAGCCGAATAGATGACAAGGTATCAAAACACTCTATCAACTCTGTTGCAAATGTTTTATCAAATATCCCTTTGTTGTTCAGCGCTTTTATCCTTTCTATAGTGTTTGTTGCCTCGATTTTATACTCTAAAGAGAGTGAACGCACTCCATGAACAAGGGCAAATATACCTCCTTTTTTAAGATCAAGCTTATTTTCATGTTTTTTCTCTAAGACAAATCCTGAAAATAAAGAGAGCGGTGTTTCAAAACTTAATACCGATTTTGCCAGATGCGCCAAGACATCATCACGCGCCTGAAAGCTTACATGTAAGTGTGTTTGCAAGTTTTGCAATAAACGCACATCTCCGCATAAAACCTTTGCATCGAGAAAAATACTGAGATTTTGCAAATTTTCACTGCTCAAACTCTCACTCCACTCCTCTATGAGTTTTCTATACCCCGCCTCTGATTGTCTCCAAAACGGGTTACTCACCATCACATTGCCCGTACAAGGAGGAAAACCCAAATCGATTAATAGTGCATTGAGTTGTAGCATCGGCTCTGTGTAGAGTGCGACATCCACACCATCTCGAATGATAAGCGCATTATCTTGATCGGTTTTAATGCTCTGTTCTTCCCTGCCCTCAGAGCCCATAACAAGCAACGCGCAATCTTTTTGCAACGCTGCACTCACACAAAAATCAAAGAGTTTTTGATATATTTTTGCATTGAGTGTGGCAATGAGTTTGGTAATGTAACGGACTTTGACACCTTTGGCATCAAGTGCCATAATGATATTGCGAAGCTCTTTTTGAAGGTTTTTTAAATCATCAAGATGAACAGCTTTTTGAATTTGAACCATGACAAGATGCGAGTGGTTAGCAAAGTAGCTCAGTAGATCTAACTGCTCTAAAATACCAACAACCTCGCCATCATGCAAGACAACAACTCTTTTAATGCTTTTTTGTGTCATCAGTAAAAGCGCATTAAATAAAAAATCGTTGTAATCAATGCTAATAATCTCTTGCGTTGCTATTTGCATAATCGCATCTTGCACGGATACTGTGCCAAGTAAAACACCCTCTTTGAGATTTGTATCTGTCACAATGGCATAGTGAGTTTTGCTCTTAACTAAAATCACGCTCGCTTGTAACTCTTTTTGCTTTAAAAGCGCATCATAAATACTCACGTTTGCATCGACAATACAAGCATTATGGAGGTAAATATCGCTCACTTTTGCAATAAGAAATGGGGTTAAATCACTTTGATTGTGGTAATCTTTAAGCTGTTGATGGCGGGTTATAAAATCTTGTAAAAAATAACTTTGTACATCTTTATTTTCTAAAAGAGTTAAAAAGTCATCTTTTTTGATCTCATAGCAGATCAAATCTTCATCTACAACAAACCTTCCTTGTGTCTGTGCATAAATAAGTGCATCGGCATCAAAGCTATCACCTGCGCTGTAAAAATTATAGACTTCATCATCAATAAACTCTGTTATGGAACCTTTGATAATGATATAAAACGCAATAGAAGGAATGGTTTTAGAAAACAGCAGTGTCCCTTTTGGATAGTAAGCAATATCCATTTTTTGCATCAGATCGTCCAGCACAGATGGGCTTAAAAGCCCAAATGGATGGATAGATTCAATCAGTTTTTTCTGCTCAAAGATACTCATCAGTGCTCGCTTGCGCCCTCAGCACCAATGCCAGTTTGACTTCTCATAAACTGAGCTTCAAACGCCTCTTGTTCTGCTTTTGCATTTTCTGATTTATCAGTAATTGAGAAAAACCAGATACCAAGAAATGCAACACTCACGGAGAAGAGTGCTGGATATTTGTAAGGAAAGATGGCTGCTTCGACTGCATCTTTGGCTTTGAGTCCCATAACGATTTCACCCCATACGCTTGGTCCAAGTATCACAAGAACAACCGCTGTTAAAAGTCCTAAACTTCCACCAATAACCGCACCGCGTGTTGTCAATTTTTTCCAATACATTGAAAGTACAAGGATTGGAAAGTTTGCAGAAGCTGCGATGGCAAACGCAAGACCGACAACAAAAGCGATATTTTGTTTTTCAAATACAATCCCCATTATAATAGCGACGACACCCAAAACAATTGTAGCAATTTTAGAAACGCGCATCTCTGCCATTCCATCAACATGCCCTTTTTTCCATACCGAAGCGTACAAATCATGGCTAATCGCAGAAGCGCCTGCAAGTGTCAAGCCTGACACAACTGCCAAAATAGTCGCAAATGCAACTGCTGAAATAAATCCCAAAAAGAAATCTCCACCAACTGCATGTGAGAGGTGAATAGCTGCCATATTGTTGCCACCTAAAATCGGGAAACCGCCATCAACAGCTTGTTTTGCCATATCGAGGTATTGTGGATTTTGAAAAACCATCACAATTGCGCCAAAACCGATAATGAAGGTTAAGATATAAAAATACCCGATAAAACCTGTTGCATAAAAAACAGATTTGCGTGCCTCTTTTGCATCGCTTACTGTAAAAAATCGCATCAAAATATGCGGAAGACCTGCGGTACCAAACATCAATGCGATTGAAAGAGAGATGGCTGAAATCGGGTCGCTCACAAGTTTTCCTGGACTCATAATGGAGCTATCTTTGAGCGCAACTGCTCGAGTAAAAAGCGATTCAAAACTAAAATCATAATGTGCCATAACCGCAATTGCCATAAACGAAGCGCCTGCAAGTAGTAAAAATGCTTTTACGATTTGCACCCACGTTGTTGCAAGCATACCGCCAAATGTGACATACAAAACCATCAAAACACCAACAAGCATAACCGCCACTTCATATTGTAAACCAAAAAGGAGTTGGATCAATTTTCCAGATCCAACCATCTGAGCAATCAAATAAAGAATCACTGTTGTAATGGAACCAAACGCCGCTAACGTGCGGATTGGACCTTGACGAAGTCTGTAAGATGCGACATCTGCAAATGTGTATTTACCTAAGTTTCTAAGCGGTTCTGCAATCATAAAAAGAATAATCGGCCATCCAACTAAAAATCCAATAGAGTAGATAAGACCGTCATAGCCTTGTTCATACACAAGCGCTGAAATCCCCAAAAATGAAGCCGCTGACATATAGTCGCCTGCGATTGCCATCCCATTTTGAAAACCTGTGATTCCTCCGCCTGCTGTGTAGAAATCTTTTGCGCTTTTCGTTCTTTTTGCTGCCCAGTACGTGATTACAAGCGTTGCGCCAACAAAGATAAAAAACATCACAATTGCTGAGATGTTTAATCCCTGTTTTTGTATTTCACCGCTAATCGCCTCAGATGCAAAAAGCGTCAAAGCAGATAAGAGCAAGAAAGTGAGGGCTCTATTCATTCATGATCCTTTAGAGAATTTTTTATTTTATTTGTAAGCGCATCAAACTCACTATTGGCTCTTTTTGTGTAGATGCCCGTAAGTACAAAAGCAAAAACAATCACAGCCATCCCAATAGGAATCCCAATGGTTGTCACCGAACCACTCCAAAGTGGCGCACCTAAGAGTTTTGGATCGAATGCGATTGTTAAAATAAATGTAAAATACACAAGTAACATCGCAACCGTAAGCGTAATGGCAAACGATGAGCGTTTTGTAACCAACTCTTTATACGTCGGATCCTTTTTTATCTGTTCTAAAAGCTCTTTTTTCATAAACTTTTTTCCTTTATTTTTAGAAATTATAATTTGCTATAAATCTGTATTCATCCCAGCCTGTTGTACCCGTAGAAGATTCTGCATAATCTCTTGGAAAGTTTCCACGAAGTTTGAGTTCAAGATTTTTAACGCCTTCTGGTTTGTATGCTACATCAAAACCTGGTTCAGTTGCAACTCTTGCCAAACCATATCCACTATTTTTATCCATATCAAAAGATGTGTAGTAAGCACTTACAAGCACATTTGCACCCAAATTTTTGAAATCATAAGAAGCTGCTACTTTTGTAGCCTTAGTACCAGCAATAAATTGGTGACGTGTTACCATCCCTTGAGTATAAGCAGGCATGCCGCCCCATGGAGTGATTGTTGCTTTGTTTAATGCTTTGAGTCCACTTGGAGCAGTTGCCGTGTCATTTTTGCTTTGTTCAGAGTAAGCAACATATACACTTGCATCTCCAACTTTAAGATCAAATTTTCCAGCTGCGTAAAAACTGTTTACATCATCTGCAAATCTTTGTCCAACGCCATTTTCTTTAATCATCTGTGCTGAAAATGATGGTTTGATTTTATCTGTCAAAAGACAGTTCCATCCAACATTTACTTCACCATACACTGCATTTAAAATATCATACGCATAGTAATCCCAAAGTTGTACTTTAACATTTTTACTCACAGCATACGTCACTGAAACAAGACTTACCCCATCAGTCGCCACACCAAGAGCATAATTACCCATATTTACAAATGCACCCGTATGATTTAAACTATCATCATAAGAGTATCCAGATGTTGCCGAAAGCACTTTTGAAGCATCTGGACTTGCGCTTGTATGGTTATAAACCCGTCCAAAAGTTCCCTGTGCAAATTTTCGTATGTGTCCAGCAACGAAAGTGGTATTTTGCAAATCCGTATTGACCAACAAATAGGCTTCAAAAAGGTTGGGTATCATGCGGGCATCATCACTACCAGCCATTGGCGTGTCGAGTTTTTGACGGCCACCTTTCAAGCTTGTATTTGCATATTTGTACCCAACATACGCTTCACCAAACAAACTATAATCTTCGTTGTTGGGTCCAAGCAGTGTCATGTCGTTATTGACATAATCTTGTCTATTTGAGCTGATATCTAAAGCGTTTGTTGTATAAAAAGCGGTTCCAAAACTGAAACCCTTATATGTAGCAGTTTCATACTTTAAATTTCCGCCAAGCGCCCAGCCATCACGATGATCTCTTTTGCCAGCACTTCCCTCATAAGCACGGTCAATCCAAAACGATCGAATCTGCCCGCTAACTTTTCCCTCTTGAAACATTGCACCAAACTCATCTGCTGCATTTGCAAAGGTAAGAAAACCAACCGCTACAAAACTCATGACCAAATTTTTCTTCATTTTTGTTTTCTCCTCATTTTCTAAGTGTCATCATAAACGAGAAAAATAGCATGAACGTAGCAAAACGAGTTATAAAAAAAACAAATGTGTAGATTTCGCTTTTTGTCACTGAAAGTTACATATTAGAGTTCTTGGATATAACTATGATATTTTCAATTTTATTGAGCTACAATTTTAAAAATCCTTTCACCAAGAGCAAGAAATGCCTTTACAATTTCAAAATATTTCATTCATCCAGCAACAATTCATCACACAGATGCAAGCACACGCCCAACGGTATGAAGCGTTTATGAAATTTGCTTCCAGCGGTGTCTTTATTATGGATATGCAAGGCAATCTCAAAGAGTGTAGTCAAATGGCTGCGGATATGCTTGGGTATTCTATGGAGGAGATGATAACGCTCAATGTCACTCAATGGGAAGCCATGGTGCCCCCCGAAGAGATTGCAAAGTTGTTTCAATCGACCTCCACTCAAACGCCTATCCATTTTGAGTCCAAGCATAAAAGAAAAGATGGAACCTTCTACGATGCTGCCATCTCATCGGTTCAAATACGCATTGGAGGAGAAACCTTCATTTATGCCTCAGTGAAAGATATCACCGAGCAAAAAGAGAAAGAGATGCACTTAAAAAATCTATTGGAGCAGCAAAAAGCGCTTTATAAAGTGCAAACGATAGGTTTTATTTTCCTAAAAAACAGATATTTTGAGTGGACAAATGAAACATTTGAACAGCTTTTTGGTTATGAAATTGGGGAGCTTCAAGGTCAATCTGCAAGAATCATCTACGACAGTGATGATCAATTTGAAAATTATGGTCGTGAGGGCTATGAAGCACTCAAAAAAATTGGAACATTTACAAAAGAGATTCAGGGTGTCAAAAAAGATGGGACAAAAATAACCCTTTTAACAAGTATGACAGCGCTCAAAGAAGATGCAAGTGAAGCTGTTGGAGTCGCTTTTAATATTACTGA
>JAVHOA010000072.1:0-2444 GCA_036169815.1 Sulfurimonadaceae bacterium | reverse complement strand
AATAACAAGTTTTTCTTGAAGATGCTGCAGATTTTCGACATTATTAATCTGATGTAGGTTGTCATTTTCCCCACCCATAAACCATATAAACCAAAAGAGCGCAAATATCGCAAGAATCAATGGCACAATAGCAACAGAACCTCTTCTCATTCTCATCCTATAAAATAGCTCAGTAGCGCAGCAACGCTCATCGCTGGTGCAAATCCAAAACTTTGTTTTTTTATTATCAATAAAAGTGTTACATGTAAGGCTCCAGAGAGAAGCACAAACCACCCAAGAGGAGCCAAGCCTAAAAAAAGAGCGCAAAAAGCTCCAAATCTCAAATCTCCACCCCCAAAATTCATATTAAAAATAATCGGAAGCAAGAAGAGAATCAAAACAACTCCAATAGCAATAAAACTATACAAAGAAAGCGTATTTTCAAAAAATTTTATAAGAAGCAAAACAGCTATCGCAGGAAGGATTATAGAATCTAAAATCACTCTTTCTTTACTATCTATATAGGAAATGATTGCTGCTATGCTTATAAAAAAAACTAATGAAATCGTGACTTGTCCTTATAAGTATTTATTATATGGATAGGATTATAATACAAATGTCACATTTTCATCACATTATTATCAAATTTTTAAAATAAGTTATTTTTTAGAGAAAAAGTGTTCTATTTTTTCACATGTTGTGGCAATAATAATGATTTTAAATAAAATAAAATGCTAATGAAAAAGAGATGAAGCTAAAAAAGGTTGTTTATTACAAAGGATTTGTTGGTCTCTCACATACGAGGAGTTCAAAAGAAAACTGAGAAGGTAAAGGAGGAGAAAATTATGAGCCTACACAGACTCATAATTTCATTATGCTATTAACCTACTAAAAAATTAAGCAATGTATAGATACCAGCACCAAGCAGAGCGGTTACAGGAAGTGTGAAAAGCCATGATAACACAATAACTTTGATTGTGCTTTTTTGAACACTTCCCTCTGGATCTGCAACCATTGAACCAGCAACAGCACTTGAAACAATATGTGTTGTACTTACAGGTGCATGTGCAAAGTTTGCAAGTAAAATTGTTACCATTGCCATGGCTTGTGCAACTGTTCCTTGCATATAGTTAATCGGTTGAGAACCAATTTTTTCACCAATTGTTGTAACAATTCTTCTATATCCAATCATTGTTCCAACACTAAGCGCCAATGCAACAGCGATAATAACCCAATAGGGAACATATTCAGTCGCTGAAATCAATTTTTTACGCTGATCTGAAATATAATCAGATTTATCTTTGTCCATGACTTTTTCTACTTGTCCGAAAAAATTATCTGAACAGAGAATAGCCGTGTGAACACTCCATCTATCTTTTGGAGAAAGCTGATCATACGATTGTAATCCATCAAGTTTTGTAGCAATCAAAGATGTTGTGTTATAAACTTGACTCACATTACATTCAGCAATCGTATTTTTTACTTTAAGCGCACTAATAAGATGTTTTTCATTGACCATTTTTGTGAGCTCTGAATCATTTTCAATATAAAAATGAGCGAGATTTGTTGCACTGTCATGCGCCTCTTTAATCTTATATTGGCGTGATTCCATATTGAGCGCATAGTATGTTGGCAAGATTCCAATAAGAACAATCATAATCAAACCGATCCCCTTTTGCCCATCATTAGAACCATGTGCAAAACTAACCCCTGCGCCTGTACCAATAATTCCCATTCTCATCCAAAAATTAGGGCGTTTTCTTGTCGCTTCATCTTGTGGTGATTTATAAAATTTTGGATTTTTAACAAATTTTCTTGTCACTCGCATTAAAACATAAGCAAATCCAAATCCTATAAGAGGTGAAAGCGCAAGGGCTGTCAAAACTCCATATAAAGCTTTAAGATTAACACTATGAGAAAGATCAAATCCATGCATAAGACCAAAAGTCGTACTTACGCCAATTAATGATCCAATAAGAGAGTGTGAACTAGAAACTGGTAAACCAAAATACCAAGTTCCAAAATTCCATAAAACAGCAGAGATAAGAAGGGAATAAATCATAACCAAAGTTGTACTTTGATTTGATGCAACCATGATATCTAAAGGCAAGAGATGCACAATCGCATATGCAACACCAATTCCGCCTGTAATAACACCGAGAAAGTTCATAACCCCTGACATTCCTACGGAGTATTTTGCTTCCATGGAGTTTGTATAGATAATCATCGCAACTGCATTTGCTGTATCGTGAAAACCATTAATCATTTCATAAAATAAAGCAATACCAAGCGATACAAGCAATAAAACCAATGTTATAAACCCAATATTCCCTAATGCATCAAGCAAAATAGACATAAATCTCCTTCATACTAATGAAGAGATTATAGTAAAACTGATGTGAGAATATAATTAAAAAGAGAAAGATTTGATTTATCTTATGCGATTTGTATCGATAGAGGAAACC
>JAVHOA010000071.1:22332-38093 GCA_036169815.1 Sulfurimonadaceae bacterium | reverse complement strand
GCCAAGATAAGGCTTCCATCCAAAGGGCACTTTACATGTAAGCCTTACAAAGCCTTACATGTAACCTTTTTATCGTGCTTTAAAACCCTCTTTACTTTTACAAAACTCTTGCAAAAAACACTCAGCGTCGCATTTTGGATTTTTTGCGGTGCAGATGTAGCGACCAAAAAGTACCATACCTTGATGCAGAGCATGGAGATCATTTTTAAACTTTTTTACTAAAGTGGCTTCAGTTTTAAGCGCGGTTGCATCGGCGCTGAGTCCGAGTCTATGTGCGACGCGAAAAACATGGGTATCGACCGCCATTAAGTTGGCGCCTGTGTACTCAATCATCACAACATTTGCCGTCTTTTGTCCTACGCCCGCCAAAGTAACAAGATCCTTTTCATTTAAAGGGATTTCGCCATTATAAACCTCCACGACACGTTGTGCCATTTTGATGATATTTTGCGCTTTGTTATTGAAAAAAGAGCAGCTCTGGATTAGTTTTTTGACATCTTGTAACTCTGCGTGGCACAAAGAAAAAACATTGGGATATTTTGCAAAAAGTGCAGGTGTGATAAGGTTTACTCTTTTGTCAGTACACTGTGCGGAGAGCGCAACGGCGATTACAAGTTCGTAGGCATTGGTGTAATGCAGTTCTGTTACAGCATCACTATAACGCTCAATAAATCTTTTTTGGATCTCTAAAATCTCTTGTTTATTTGCTTGTTTCATAATGAAATTTTATCAAGATATGCTCAAAAAGTATCATAAAATTTAGAGGTGCACTTTAGTTCAAATATGATAAAATTAATAAATTTGCTTTTATGCGAGGATGTTTTATGTCGATTATCGCTTTGATAGCTTTAGAAATGATGGTGTAATATGCAGGGATTTACTAAAGTAATCGAACAGTTTCCAGACCATGCTGAGGTGATCATAGCTTTTGCAAAACTTGAAAAACATCTCTTTTTTGTTTTAGATGATAATGGTGGGCTTTTAGGGTGCAACTATTCAACCTATGAAGCGCTCGGTTTTTCTACGTATGATGAGTTTTTGTCACTCTATAAGAGTGATTTAGCCAAGCTTGTTGCACCCACAGATGGCTGCGTGGACGTGCTACATAAAGATTGGATTAAAGATATTGAAGAGGGCAAAGATCACTGTATCAATATTAAAAATAAAATGGGTGAAACGCTCTCATGTAGTTTAAGACTACAAAGTTTTGCTTTAAATGGAGTTATTTTACATCTTCTTTTGCTTGAAAATCAGGTGATTATTGAACGGGCTAAAAAAGCACATGCCTATTTTGAAAGTTTTAAAAAGCAGTTTTTGACCAATATCTCGCATGAGTTTAGAACCCCGATGAATAGTATTATTGGTTATGCAGAGCTTTTAAAAGACACAGGACTCGATAAATCGCAAAAAGAATATCTCAATCACATCGATAACAGTGCGCATATGATGATGAACAATATAGAGAATCTTTTGGAATTGATGCAGCTTGAAAGCGGTGCAGGCGTTTACAAAGAGCAACCTTTTCATCCATTTGAAGAGCTTGATAGGCTTTCTAGCGAGTATTGTGTTATCGCTCAAAATCAGAAGCAACAGATATTTTTTCTTATCGATCCACATCTTCCTCGGACAATGATGGGAGATTTTGAAAAGATTAAAAGAGTATTAACAAATCTCATCTCTAATGCGATGAAATATTCAAAAGAGCAAGATGCTAAAATCATAGTAGAGCTCAAAGCCAGATATAACAATGAAAATGTTTTGGTTGAGTATAGCGTTAGTGACAATGGAATTGGTATTGCACAAGATCGCCTGAAAACTCTTTTGCGCCCTTTTGCCGCTGTGCATGATAAAAAAAGAATTGCACAAGAGGGAATCGGTATCGGACTCAATCTTTCTCATAAACTTTTAATGCTTTTAAACTCTCAACTCAAAGTAAAAAGTCAGCTTGGAAAGGGAAGCCGTTTCTCTTTTGAAATTGTGCATAAAATAGTAGAAAAGACTCCTTATGAATTTGTTGCAGGAACGAAAGTGTGTGTTTGGGCTGAAGATGTTGGCTCAGGGGTGCAATTGAGGGTACTAGAAAACTACCTCAAAAAGTTCGAAGTAGAAGTGGTGGAAGTGGATGGACTTGCGCACAAAGAGCTGAGCGTGGCGAGTGCATTTTTTATTTTGACAAACTATATCAGCTCTTCACGTGCTGATTCTCTTAAAACGCATTACCCAAATCTGCAAATTATACAGGTATGTCATAAAGATGCAAAAGAGAAGTGTGAAGCAATCGCCCAAAAAATAGATGGCTTCGTTGTACTCCCACTCTTGCCACATAAGCTCTACAATGTTCTCAAAGTAATATGGAAGCAGGTTCCCCAAGATTTTATCAAACGCTCGATATTTCAAACTTTAGATTCAAGTCTTTATACGGCAAAAATTTTAGTTGCAGAGGACAATGAGATCAATCAAAAGCTTTTAAAAACAATACTTGAAAATAAAAATTACAATGTTGCAACAGCACGCAATGGAGAGATTGCAGTCGAGATGTTTTTGAGAGAGGATTTCGATCTTGTACTTATGGATATTGATATGCCTGTCATGGATGGAATCGTGGCTACTAGAATTATCAAAGAATATGATAAAAAACGTGGCATCTTTACTCCAGTGATCGCGCTCACGGCTCACGCCCTTTCTGGAGATCGAGAAAGAATTTTAAGTGCAGGACTTGATGCACACTTGGCAAAACCCATTGATAGAGAGTTTTTACTCCAAGTGATAGATAGATATTTGAGTGAAAAATTTGCTAAAACAAGTTTGAGTGATAATTTTGTTTAATAATGGTTAGTGTAAACCTACTAAAATACATTTTAATACAAGAAAAAAGGGAAAAGATGAATTTAGTACAAAAGTTTTTGAGCGTCACTCTTTTAGTTGCAACAACGCTAAGTGCAAATACTTTAGTAACCGTAAATGGAAAAGCTATCACTTCTGATGAAGTAAATGAAGCATTGATGCAAGCAACGCAAGGAAGATTTTCAACACTTCCTCAAGATAAACAACAAGAGTTAGGTCAGCGTATTCTTCAAGAGATGGTTATGCAAGAAGTAGTTTACACAGATGCAAAAAAACAAGGAATAGAAAAAACTAAAGAGTTTAAAGAAGAACTTGCAAAAGTAACGGAACAGATTAAAAAAAGATTGGCAGTGCAACTTTGGCAAAAAAAAGTCTCTGATAAAGTAAATGTTTCAGAGAAAGAGATTAGTGATTATTACAATAAAAATAAAGCTGAATTTCAAGAAAAAGAGCGTTTACATGCGTATCATATTTTGGTGAAAACAGATGATGAAGCAAACAAACTTATCTCTCAAATCAAATATCTTAAAGGTGCAGATTTAGAAAATAAATTTATAGCTTTAGCGAAAACAAACTCAACTGGTCCCTCTGCAGCAAAAGGCGGAGATTTAGGTTTATTTGCAAAAGGACAGATGGTCCCAGCTTTTGACAAAGCAGTGTTTGCTATGAATGTTGGAACAATCACTTCATCTCCTGTCAAAACAGAGTTCGGGTATCATATTATTTATTTAAAAGAGAAAAAACCTGCTCGTCAGCTTGGACTTAGCGAAGTGAAAAACTTCATAGCGCAACGTATAAAAATGGATAAGTTTAAGGGCGTCGTGCAAGCTAAAATGCATGAATTGCAAAAAACTGCGAAAATTGTTCCCGCAAAAAACTGATACCTCTCTTTCGTCCATCGAAACTTTTATGTTTGATGGACGTACTTTTTATGTCAAACGTGATGATTGTATCGACCCCTATTTAAGTGGTAACAAATACAGAAAACTCTACACACTTATCAATACTCCCAGAGAAACTATTATAAAAGTCATCTCGTATGGCGGAACACAATCCAACGCAATGCTTGCAATCGCAGCGCTATGCAAAGCAAAAGGGTGGGTGTTTGAATACTACACAAAACCTTTGCCAAAAAAGCGCGATTTGCAAATAGGAGAATCTTCAAATTACATGCAAGCACTTTCTTTGGGAATGCAACATAAAGAGCTTGAAAGTGCGTTTTATAGAGATTATATCGCTTCTCTAACACTCAATCTTGATAAAAATGTTGTGCTTATTCATCAAGGAGGTGCAAATCAAAGTGCTCGACTTGGTGTGGAAGTATTGGCACAAGAGATTAGACAATCAAACCTGTATAAAAGCGATTATTTAGGAGTAAAAAGTTTGGCTACTCCATCAGGAACAGGCACAACAGCGCTCTATCTCGCCCTTGCATTGCCTGAGTATAGAGTCTATACAACACCAAGCATAGGCGATAAAAGCTACCTTTTAGAACAGATGAACGCTTTAGAAGAAGTGCCATCAAATCTCATTATCTTAGAATCCGAAAAAAAATACCATTTTGCCAAACCCTATAAAGAGTTTGTAGATCTACAGATGCGATTGGAAAAAGCAGGAATAGAGTTTGATCTCATCTACGCACCAAAGCTTTGGAAGTTATTGTTAGAGCAAACAGATGAGGAGATACTCTACATTCACAGTGGTGGAACCACTGGAAATGCGAGTATGTTGGAGCGATATAGTTATAAGGGTTTAGTTTCTCTCTAACGCATTGAGATCGCTAAAGGCGAGTTTAACACGATTGACAAGGGTGACTTGTCCAGCGCGTAACCATTTTCTTGGATCATAATATTTTTTATTTGGTTTGTCTTCACCCTCAGGATTTCCAATTTGGCCTTGGAGATATGCATTATATTTTTCAACATACTCTTTGACACCCTCCCAAGTTGCCCATTGTGTATCGGTGTCGATGTTCATTTTGACAACACCGTAGCTAATCGCTTCACGGATCTCCTCTAAAGTAGAGCCACTTCCGCCGTGAAATACAAAATTGACAGGTTTTGGCGCAGTATGGAACCGTTCTTGGATATATTTTTGAGAATTATCAAGGATTTTTGGAGTGAGTACGACATTGCCTGGTTTGTAAACACCATGCACGTTTCCAAAAGAAGCAGCAATCGTAAATCTTGAACTGAGAGATGAGAGTTGTTGGTATGCGTATGCAACCTCTTGAGGTTGTGTGTAAAGCAGTGCATTATCAACCTGCGAGTTATCAACGCCATCCTCTTCGCCACCTGTTACACCAAGTTCTATCTCTAAGGTCATACCAATTTTGTCCATACGCTTTAAATAATCTTTACATGTAGCAATATTTTCTTCGATTGGCTCTTCAGAGAGATCTAGCATGTGGGAACTAAAAAGAGGTTTTCCGGTGAGTTTGAAACTCTCTTCACTTGCATCAAGTAGTGCATCAATCCAAGGGAGCAATTCTCTTGCTGCATGGTCTGTATGGAGTATGACAGGAATTCCATACGCTTCAGCCATAAGGTGCACATGTTTTGCTCCAGCAATGGCACCTGCAATCGCAGCTTTTTCATCTGCATTGCTTAAACCTTTTCCAGCATAATAGCTTGCGCCACCATTTGAAAATTGGATGATAACAGGAGAGTTTACAAGCTTTGCAGCCTCTAAAACAGCATTGATAGAATCTGTTCCAACAACATTGACAGCAGGTATGGCAAAACCTACCGCTTTTGCCGCATTATAAACTTTACTAACATCATCACCAGATAATACACCAGGTTTTACTAAATCTAAAATATGTGTAACCATAATCCAACCTTATTGATTTTACTGATAGTTACATGTAAGCGAGCAACTTTTATGTTGCAAAAAATACATTAAATCAGTTTTATTTTATGGAACGATTGTACTCAATTCTTCTTTTAAAATAGCTTTGGGTCGCTTTTGATTAGGGACTTAAAAAATATGAACGGTAAGCCAAAGCGTTTGCGCATCGGTTTGCAAAACGCGGTGCTTTCTGTTTTTTTCAATAAAGAGAGAATCTCCACTTCCTAAGTGACACATCACTCCCTCTAGCTCTAAAGTCGCTTCCCCTTTTAAAAGAAGGACCCATTCATCTTGCGTTTGCCGATACCATTTGCCATTTTCAACACTGTGCGAGTGTATCAATTCGATCTTGATATTTTTGTGTTCCAAAAGCGTTGTAAAGAGTTCATCGCCAGTGTTTGGATGTTGCAAAGTGTCAAATATATTTTTTATTGTATTGCTCATAAAAAGCATTATAGTATCTGATGTTGCACACTCTCGTAAAAAAGAGCGTAATACCCTTTAATTTTCTCGAAAAGTTACCTTTTCGTAGCTTCAGGGGGTTGTGTAACATCAAAGAGTAAATTTAACTCCACGTTAGTGCATTTAAAGTATAATCAGGACTTAAAAAGTCAAATTGAGAAAGTAAAAATGAAAAATATTGTATTGATAGGTTTTATGGGTGTTGGAAAAGGGAGTGTCGCCAGAGAGCTAGTGAAGCAACTCGGTTGCGTCGCGCTTGACACGGATGATGTGATAGAAAGTATGGAAAACAGAACGATTAAAAAGATTTTTTCCACAGAGGGCGAACACTATTTTCGTGATGTCGAACAAAGAGTTGCAAAATGGCTGCAAGTGAGTGTAAAAAACAGTGTAATATCCACTGGTGGTGGCTTTTTTAAAGTAAAAAATCTCAAAAAAATAGGCACGATTGTGCTTTTAGATTCACCATTTGAGAAGATTTATGAGCGTATTGCGGTACATCCAAATGCAGACAAAAAACTAAAAAAACGTCCTTTACTTCAAGAACTCGAAAAAGCAAAAATACTCTATGAAGAACGAGAGCCCCAATACAAAAAAGTTGCCGATATCGTGATAGATGTGAGCGATAAACCACTTGAAGCAATTGCTAAAGAGATTCGAAAAATGGCTAAAATATGAAGCAAGCTCTTTTCATTTTTTTATTGCTTGGTGTGCATCTTTTTGGTGCAGAACTTGTTTTGGAAAAAAGTTTTAAAGAGGCTATTGTCAAATGCAACACGCTTGAAAAGCCTTTGATGTTCATTATCTCACGCCATACATGTAAGTATTGCATTTTACTCGAAAAAGAGACGCTTTCTCAAGCTGAGGTGATAGAAAAATTAAATAAAGATTATGTCGTTTCTATCGCATATACAGATGATGGTGATGGTTTCCCTCAAGAACTCTGGCGGAACGCAACGCCAACAATCTGGTTTTTAAATGAGAATGGAGAAGCGATGAGTGAGCCGATCATGGGTACGATGGATAAAACAAATCTTTTACAAGTCTTAGAGATGGTAAAAGCAAGATTTGATGAAGAAAAAAATCTTACACAATATAACTACACAAAAAATAAATTGTAAGCAAAGAGGATAAAAATGATTTTTACAACAACAAAAGCAGCAAATTTTCATAAAGAGTTTGAAGAGATTTTAGCGCGTGGCAAGATGGATATGGCGCATGTTAGCACCATCGTGGGTGGTATCATTGACGAGATAAAAAAAGACAAAAACAGTGCACTGAAGCTCCATATTGCTAAGTTTGATCAGTGGACTCCCCAAGATGATGCGGCGCTAAAAATAGATGTTGCCTTGATGAAAAAAGCGTATGATGCCCTAGAAGAGAGCCTCAAAAACTCCTTACATGTAGCCTATAATCGCATCAAAGCATACCACCAAAAGCAAAAGCCAAAAAGTTGGTTTGATACAGAGGAAAATGGCACAATACTTGGACAAAAAGTAACGCCCGTAGATTCTGCTGGGCTTTATATTCCCGGCGGCAAAGCTGCGTATCCATCTTCACTTTTGATGAATGTTATCCCAGCGCAAGTCGCAGGTGTTGAGAAGATAGTTGTGTGCACTCCAACACCGCAAAATGAACCAAATGAGTTGCTCCTGGCGGCATGTTATCTTTGTGGCGTTAGCGAGGTGTATAAAGTCGGCGGAGCAAGTGCGATTGCTGCGATGGCGTATGGAACCCAAACGATTCCTAAAGTAGATGTGATTACAGGTCCGGGAAATATATTTGTTGCCACAGCAAAAAAAATGGTTTTTGGAGATGTGAATATTGATATGATTGCAGGACCAAGCGAGATTGGTATCTTGGCAGATGAGAGTGCCAACCCATCCCATATTGCTATTGATATGCTCTCCCAAGCAGAACACGATGAGATGGCAAGCTCTATTTTGATTACAAGTTCTCAACAATTAGCAGATGCGGTGAAAATTGAGATTGAAAATTGGCTTGTGAAACTGCCAAGAGAGTTAATTGCAAGAAAATCTATTGATGAAAGAGCTGCAATTATTGTGGCACAAAGTATGCAAGAAGCAGTGAAGCTCATGAATGAGATTGCACCAGAGCACTTAGAAGTTGCGACCAATAACCCTTTTGAGTTTTTGCCATCCATAAAACATGCGGGTGCGATATTTTTGGGACATAATACGCCTGAAGCCATAGGTGATTATATAGCTGGACCAAATCACACACTTCCGACAGGAGGAACTGCGAAGTTTTACTCTCCGCTTGGAGTGGAAAATTTTATGAAAAAAAGTTCTATTATCTCCTTTAGCAAACAAGCCATCAATGAACTTGGTGAATCGTGCGCACAGATTGCAAGTACTGAAGGCTTAACTGCGCATGAGCAGTCTGTGCGTGTTCGTTTGCACTAAAGCTACCCCCCCCTCAATAGCAAAGCAATCGACGAATCTATTCTCAAGAGATTTGTTGATTGCTATAATAAAAATTAATTTTACTTCCTTTCTTACTCAAATCCAGAATTATCACACTTTTATCAAAAAAAATAATTCTATTTTAGTTTCAGTTAAAGAAAGATAGGCTACTATCAACAAGCGAAAACAGTGTAAATATCGTATTTTACAGTGTTTTTATAATAAAAATTAGTTCAACTAATAAAACGCTAAATATTTACATTAAGTGGGTGAAGGAGAGTATATGCAATTGGGCTTTCTAGTTGATTTACATCTTTGTATGGGATGTAAAGGTTGTGAAGTCGCATGTAAGGTGGAGAATGAAGTTCCCCTCAGTACATGGAGACTCCGTGTGAAGTATGTAGATGTTGGAATGTACCCTGAAACAAAGCGTACATTTACACCATTACGTTGTAACCATTGTGCAAATGCACCATGTGAGCGTATTTGTCCAGTAAGTGCTCTGCATTATATTGAAAATGGAATCGTCAATATTGATAAAGAGCGTTGTATTGGGTGTGCTGGATGTATTATGGCTTGTCCTTATGGTGCCATTTACATTGATCCAGAAACACAAACAGCTGATAAATGTACCTACTGTGCGCACCGTATTGCTTCTAGTTTGATGCCTTCATGTGTAGTTGCGTGTCCTGTTGAAGCAAATATCTTTGGTGATTTGGACGATCCAACATCAAATATTAGTAAATATATTCAAGAACATGCGGACACAAGAGTAAGAAAACCTGAAAAAGGAACAGATCCGCATCACTATTATGTTGGCGGTGGAGAGGTTCACCTCAATCCATTGGCATCAGAACGTGTTGAAGGATATTCGTTATTTAATAAAATAACACATCTACCAGTAGGAGGGCACCACTAATGCATACAGCAATTGAAGCAACACACGCAGTAGTTACTTTAGACGTTGGATTACCAGGTATCGTTTGGGGCTGGATTATCACGATGAATATGTGGGCAAAAAGTGTCGGGACAGGTGTAATCTTTATGCTTTTTTATCTCCTAAAAAAATATCCAAATGAAGCGGGGTATTTACGTTTTCCTGTTATGGTCGTATCTCTAGCATTCATTCATATTTTCTTGCTATTTACGGTTCTTGACCTTCATCAGATGTTTCGATTTTGGCATATCTTTGCACACCCTCACTTGACATCAGCGATTACTGTGGGTGCTTGGATTGTGACAATTTTAGTGGGTGTCCTTTTCTTGATGACATTTGCAATTTTTATGAAAAAAGATGTAGTAACATTTGATAAATTACTTCCACTGGCTGTAATATTATCTATCCCAGTTACGCTTTATACAGCTGCAATTATGGCAGAAGCGACAGCGCGAGAACTTTGGCAGATGCCAACAGAAGCGGTTCAGATGATTATAGCGGCTACCTTGGCAGGTTCAGCTACATTGATTTTGATGGGTAAAAAACTTCCTTATGAAGCAAAAAGAGATTTAGGAATTGTTTTAGGCCTAAGTGCGGCGATGGGATTTATCCTTTATATGAGTGAAATGGTGTTTGGTCCGATGAAAGCTGAAGAGGTTATTGCAACATTGCAAGCAGTCAAAGGTTCAGGTGAATATACAACAATGTTCTGGATAGGTCAGTTAATGGCTTACATATTCCCAATGGTTTTAGTCTTCTTGAGTATCACAGGGAAGAATGAAAACTTTTTGAAATTAGCAGCAGTATTGGCAATCGCAGGTTTATGGATTGTAAAACATGTTTGGTTGATTATTCCACAATTATTGAACTTGAGTTGAGAGGTTAGAGATGTATTTAGAAAGAAGAACTTTTTTAAAAGGCGCTGCGTTTTCCGTGGCAGGCGTCACGTTAGCACGAGGTGTGTTTAGTACAGATGCTGTTGCAGAATCTGTTGCAGAATCAAAATTTACCAATACCCCAAGCACACTAGCATTTTATCCAGATCATAAAGAGTGGGATAATTTTGCAGAGCTTGATGGAACAGATTGGAAACGTGGTGGAATCGGTCGTCATGGCGTAAGAAGCGAAGAGAACAAAGAGGGTATTTTAGTAAACAATTTTATGCTTGTTCCAACTGTTTGTTCAAACTGTGAAGCTGGTTGTGGGTTAACTGCATGGGTAAACAGAGATACAATGACTGTTCGCAAATATATGGGAAATCCTCTTCATACAGGCTCTCGTGGACGAAACTGTGCAAAAGGGTATGCAGTTACTTCTCAAATGTATGACCCAGATCGTATTCCATTTCCTTTAAGACGTGCTCCTGGGAGTAAGCGTGGTGAGGGTAAATGGGTGCGTGTGACTTGGGACAGTGCAATGGCTGAGATTGGTAAGAAAATGCATGACACACTTAAAGTGGGTGATGAACTTTCTAAAAAATCGATTATGTACCATATTGGACGTCAAAATGAGAATGGATTTGCAAAACGTGTGCAACACACTATGGGGCAAGATGGTTTCAACTCCCATACAAATATCTGTTCTTCAGGTGGCCGTCAAGGAACGATTCAATGGGCAAATGATGATAGAAACTCTCCAGATTGGGCAAATGCAAAATTGGTGTTTTTACAATCATCCCATGCAGCAGATGCGGGACACTACTTTCAACAATCAGCTGGCTATATAGCAGATGCACGTAAAAAAGGTGCAAAAATGGTTGTTCTTGATCCACGTTTGAGTAACTCTGCTGGTATGGCTGACCTTTGGCTTCCATTGTGGCCAGGAACAGAGGCTGCACTTTATTTGTATCTTGCAAATCGTGTACTTCATGAAAAAGATAAAAATGGTAATGATCTTGTTGCACATGATTTTGTAAAAGAGTGGGTAAACTGGGATCGTTTGATGGCAAACAAAGAGCATCTTGCTAAAATGGTCGGTTATGGCTATATCTCAAAAGTTCCAGATGGTGAAAGCTATGCTGACTTTATTGAACTTGCAAAAGAGCTTTATGCGCCTTATACAAAAGAGTTTGTTTTAAAAGAGTGTAAAATTGAGGGTATGGGGCATAAACTAGACCAATTATGGGATATGTATATTGCTGCTGGCTCTCAGATAGCAAGTTATTTCTGGCGTGCTGGAAGTATCGGTCACCGTGGTGGTTGGATGAATGTTCGCGCAGGTTTTCTTTCGCTTGTTCTTCGTGGCGCTATGCGTGGTGATATTGGTCAAACAGGTTTACACCACTGGCAAGAGATTAATCTTGCAGGAAGTGGTGAAGCTGCAAGTGTCGCAGGCGAAAAAGCAGCAAAAGTTGATGGTTGGAATGAACTTATGTGGCCACCTGAGTTTCCTCTCTCTACGTATGAGATGAGTTACCTTTTACCACACCTTTTAAGCGATATAGAATGGCAAAAAAAATGGCAGGCTAAGGGACTCAATATCCCAACAAAAATTCCTGTGTATATTCCTCGTATGTACAACCCTGTTTGGATTAATCCAGATGGTTTTAGATGGATAGAAGTGTTAAAAGATGAAACAAAAATTGAATTATCTTTAAATCTTTCACCGACTTGGAGCGAAACAAATTGGTATTGTGATTATATCTTGCCAGTTGGACTTGCAGGAGAACGTAGCGATCAGCAATCAACACCGACAAAACCTGAAAAACGTTTAGAGTTCCGTCAGGCAGTTTTACGTGTTGCAGCTGAAAAAATGGGCTGGAAAGCAAAAGATCCAACGCGTGCAACACTTGAAGCGCATATGAAATATGGCTTGGGCGAGATTTGGGAAGAAACAGAATTCTGGGCGAATATGATGGTTCACCATATTGATCCCGATGGAAGCTTAGGTATTCGTAAATATTGGGCATCTAAAAAAGATCCATCACGTGCTGTAACTGTTCCTGAATACTTTGATGCAGCCCTTAGTAACTTACCAAAACTTTTAGAAACAGCAAAAGCAATGTATCCAAGTGCTGAATACCCAGTATATGAGTATTTACGTGATCATGGTGCATGGACTGAAAAAACTGATATCTATAAACCACAAGAAGAGGAACTTGGATTTGATGGTGTAAACTACACTGTTGAAGGGAAGAAAATTCCAAAAAGTGAAGTTACAAAAGATAAATTTGGAACTTTATGGGTTGAAGAGGAAGGGCACCAACACTCTATTGGTATTGAGATTAATGGGAAAATTCATGAAGGGTTCCATACAAAAAGTAAAAAACTTGAGTTTTTTGCTGAGTGGTTTGCTGAGTGGAAATGGCCAGAGTATGCAGTGCCTGTTTACCCACGCAATGAGGGTGAATACGAGAAGATGATCCATCTGGTATCGCAAGTACACCATAGACATATGAAGGGTGACAATGAATTTGCACTCAACACAATCTATCGTTTGCCATACAATATTCATACACGTTCTGTGAACTCAAAACATTTGATGGAGATTTCACAAAATCATAACCCAATTTGGATCTATACAAAAGATGCAGAAAAACTTGGAATTAAACGTGGTGATGGAGTACGTGTCAAGATAACAGACACAGTAACCGGTTTGGATAGTGGGTATTTCGTTGCGATGGCTGTGCCAACTGAAGCAACTCGTCCAGGTGTTTTAGCGTGTTCACATCATGCGGGGCGTTGGAAACTAAAAGACTCTATCGAAGTCCCAGGTTTTGAACATGCACTTGGTATCATGGGAGTTGGTGCACCATTGTATGCGATGACGAATGATGGGAAAACTGGAACTTTAAAACCTCTTGAGGGGATTAAACCTCGTCATGATGTTTGGCAGTTTAAAGAGTACAACAAAGACCTTGATAATATCTGGTGGGATGGTCTCAGCGGTGCATGGCAAAATGCGGTCGCAGCTCCACATCCAGATCCAGTTGCAGGAAACCATGCATGGCATCAAAAAGTGAGCATTGAACTAGCAAAAGCGGATGATAAAATTGGCGATATTATGGTTAATTATGAAAATAACTTTAAAATTTACCAAGGATGGAGAGATAAATTTACTCGTCCACTGAACTCGAGTGACACAATTCGTCGTCCTCGTCATATGCCTCGTCCTTCTGTACCGCTTTCTGATAAAGCTTACGCAGTTACGATTAAAGACGTATAACCTTCTTATTAAAGCCCACTTCAAGTGGTGCTTTAATATACTTCTTCACTATATTTCCAAAAGGTTTAACTTTTATGCAAGAATCTCTGAAAATTGAACAATTATCACGTGTGAATTTATATGCACTAACTTCCCGAATTTTAATGAATGAAGTGGATGAAACGCTATTAAAATCAATAATAGAAGATGAAAATATGCTTGCATTTTTTCCATCTTTTGAAAAATGGGGAAAACGCAAAGAACTGAGTCAAAAAGATTTGCTAGAAAAATATCTCAATGTTGATTTTACTAACCTTTTTTTAATGCATCTTATTCCTTATGAGTCTTTTTATCGTCGTGATGATCAGATGATGGAAACAGGCGGAGATAATCCAGTACAAACACTTTATAATGATTTTGATTTTCGTGTAGAGCTCGACAAAGCACGTGTTATGAGTGCTGATCATATTGGAGTTGAGTTAGAGTTTATGTATAAACTTTGCGAAGCAGAATATAAAGCACTACAAGATGGTGAGTTCCAAATTGCTGCAGACATTGCAGAGATTGAGTACAATTTTTTAAAAGAGCACCTCTTGGAATGGGCACCGATGTATCTTCTCAATGTCAAATCGGAAGCAGGAACAGCATTTTATTTTGATGCCGCAGAGCTCGCTTTAGAGTTTATGATGAGCGATTTTGAATATTTAACACAACTCAAAGCAAATGGGTACCAATACAGCGCATGAGTTTACTCACTTTAGATATCTCAAAATGTGTCCATTCAAGCAATAAAAGCGCTACATGTAAGGTTTGCGTGGATGTTTGCCCCGTTGAGACTATAAAAATAGCCGATTCTCTTGTTTCATTTACCCCAAGTGATTGTGTGGGATGTGGCGGATGCGGAGCTGCGTGCCCAACCACTGCGTATAGTTTAGATGATTTTAACCCTATAAATTTTATTTTTAAATTTTTAGAGAGCGATGAAAATATCCTTACATGTAGGAGCGAACTCCCTTGTATTGCCGCTTTAAGTGTCGAAGAGTTGTTAAGTCTCACACTGTTTAATAAAGAGGAAATTACACTTGATATTGGGCCATGCAGTGAGTGTCCAATCGCAAAAACAAATCTTGCACTTATACAAGAGCGTGCACAGGAAGTAAACTTTTTATTGCAAGCAATGATGCAAAAAAAAGCCTTACATGTAAGCGCTCTTGAAGCAGTTGAAGCAGAGAAAAAAGAGAGTTCTTCTGAGGTGATTTCACGCAGAGAACTCTTTTCTAAAGATTCACTCAAGCATGTCGCACAGATTCGCCAGCAGTTTTTAAATCGTGTTGAGGCGGGTGATGATGAGATAAAATCGCATACACTCACACTTGCAGACATTGCCAAAATGAAGCAAAAAAAAGTTCCAGCAAAGAGAAGTTTGCTGCTTATGGCACTCAAACGTGCAGAGGTTCCAGAAGTTTTTCATACCATTAGTATTGAAGATTTACATTTTAGTTCACAAAAAAATATCAATCCCGATACTTGCACAGATTGCCAGATGTGCTATCGTATCTGCCCTACGGGCGCACTTTCTTCTGATATTAGAAGTTCTTTTATCGCTTTTAATCCGCTTGCATGTGTGAAGTGTGCGAGTTGCCATGATGTGTGTGAACCAAAATCGCTTACACTCAAAAGCAGTTTTAATCTTGCGCACTTTTTTGAGCCAAAAGCAGAACAGCTCATAAGGTTTGATATCAAACGGTGTGATGAATGTGGTGTTTTCTTTTCCTACAAAGGCAGTGAGCAACTCTGCACGAGATGCAGAGTCGAAGAGGAAGAAGCGCGCGAACTTTGGGGGATACGATGAACGAAGAAAATTCAATGAATCTTGATGACAGAATAGGCAAAGAAACCCTGCTTTACGGCTACATTGCGATCTCTGCTTCGACTAACAGGCTCAGTCATAACTTCAACAAAACCCTTAAAGAGCTTGCGCTCAATGGGATGATGATTCCCATGAATATTCGCGAGGATGATTTTTATTTTACGCTTTCAAATATGAAAAAATCTCATGTCAATGGCGCTATGCTAGGGCTTGAGTATCAAAAAAATAT